>NZ_CAXTBM010000019.1:0-95139 GCF_964242765.1 uncultured Hymenobacter sp. | reverse complement strand
GTAGAATAGAGGTCTCCAAAACCTTTGATGGGAGTTCGAATCTCTCCACTCGTGCTTCGAAAGGTTGCTTTTAATAGTAATCTTCAGTTAATCAAAAGTCAGCCATTAGGCAATGCATAATGAGTAAGCTAACTAAATACTTCCGCGATACCACTGAGGAGATGCGTTACAAAGTAACGTGGCCTTCTTTTGAGGAGCTTCAAAAAAGTGCCGGGTTGGTGCTTATTGGTTCGTTGGTTTTCGCTGCTGTTGTGGGTTTAATGGACGTAATTTTCAAAACCGGTCTGGAGGCGTTCTACAATTCCTTCCGTTAATCGGTCTACAGATGGGAGAGTTGAAGTGGTACGTAGTTCGTTCGGTGAGCGGGCAGGAGAAAAAGGCCAAGACCTATCTCGAAACTGAAATTGGCCGGCATGGTCTTTCTGACCTAATGCCCCAGGTGCTGATTCCAGCAGAAAAGGTGTATGAGATGCGCAACGGCAAGAAACGGGTGCGTGAACGTAATTTTTTTCCAGGCTACATCTTGATTCATGCTGACTTGTCGCATGGTGAAGTAGACCACATTATCACAAGTACGCCTGGCATCTTAGGCTTTCTGAGCGACAAAGAAGGCAAGACAGCCAACACGAAGCCAGTTCCACTTCGTCTAGCTGAAGTAAACCGTATCCTCGGCATAGTAGATGAGACGGAAGAGGAAGCAGCAACGTTGGAAACTCCTTTTGTAGTAGGAGAATTAGTAAAAGTAGTGGATGGTGCCTTCAGTGGTTTCTCAGGCAACGTGTCAGAGGTATTCGAAGAGCGTAAAAAGCTCAATGTTATTGTAAAAATATTTGGCCGTAGCACTCCTATGGAGCTGAGCTACACACAAGTTGAAAAAGAGTCATAACTGAGAACTTAGAGTTGAGAGCTTAGAATCCAGACATTTTATAGGTCTGAATTCTAAGCTCTCAACTCTAAGTTCCAGACAAGATAAACGTCGTCGGTTATCTACTCCGGACCGGCGGGGCTTCCACTCGGAGTTATCACAAAACTGCGGATGATGCGGGTTACGTCGCAGAGTCCAAAGCCTTACAAACCAAATGGCCAAGGAAATTAGAGGTTATCTGAAGCTTCAGATAAAGGGAGGTGCCGCGAATCCCGCGCCGCCGGTTGGACCTGCACTTGGTAGCAAAGGCCTTAACATCATGGAATTTTGCAAGCAGTTTAATGCTCGCACCCAAGATAAGGCCGGCCAAGTTTGTCCTGTACTCATCACCATGTATACCGACAAGTCTTTTGACTTCGTCGTGAAAACTCCTCCGGTACCAGTTCTCCTAAAGGAGGCTGCTAAGCTCCAGAGCGGTTCGAAAGAGCCTAACCGTAACAAGGTTGGTTCGGTGTCTTGGGACCAGGTGCGCACCATCGCTGAAACGAAGATGCCAGACCTGAACGCTTTCAAAGTGGAGTCGGCAATGCTGCAAGTAGCCGGTACGGCTCGTAGCATGGGCATCACTGTGTCGGGCACTTCTCCTTTCGCTGCATAACTTAACGACGGAGCAAGACATGGCACAAGTAAGCAAAAAACGCAAGGAAGCCCTTGCTAAGCACGATCTGACTCAGATTCGTACGCTGTTCGAAGCCGCCAAAGTGGTAAAGGATATTACCTATACCAAGTTTGACGCTTCAGTAGATATCGACGTTCGTCTCGGTGTTGATCCTCGCAAAGCCGACCAAATGGTGCGTGGCGTAGCTACGCTGCCCCATGGTACCGGCAAAACTGTACGCGTATTGGCGCTCGTGACTCCCGACAAGGAGGCTGAAGCTACTGCCGCTGGTGCAGATTATGTTGGTCTAGATGATTATATCTCGAAAATCGAGAAAGGCTGGACTGATATCGACGTTATCATCACGATGCCATCTGTAATGGCTAAGGTTGGTCGTTTGGGTCGGGTTCTCGGTCCTCGTGGTCTGATGCCAAACCCAAAGTCGGGTACGGTAACTACGGACGTGGCTAAAGCGGTGCAGGAAGTGAAAGCCGGTAAAATCGACTTCAAAGTCGACAAGACTGGTATCATTCACTGCTCGGTAGGCAAAGTGTCGTTCGATGAGCAAAAGCTCGCCGAAAACGCCATTGAAGTAATTCAGACGCTGACCCGTTTGAAGCCTTCTTCGTCTAAGGGCACATACATCAAGAGCATCACGCTCTCGAGCACGATGAGCCCAGCCGTTCCGGTTGACACGCAAGTAACTTCCGCTTAAGTAAAACCAACACGACGATATGAACCGGGAAGAAAAACAAGCCCTAGTCGACGAGTTGAGCGAGAAGTTTCAATCGCACAACGCGTTCTACATTGCCGACGCTTCGGGAATGTCGGTGGCGAAAATCAACGAATTCCGTCGCCTGTGCTTCAACCGTGGGATGGAGTACAAAGTGTACAAGAATACCTTCATCCGCAAAGCGCTTGACACCCTCGGTGGCGATACTGCTGAAATGGATGCTGCATTAGCTGGCCAGTCGGGCGTACTATTCTCGAAAGAATCGGGTTCGGCACCTGCTAAACTGCTAAAGGATTTCTACAAGGCGCAGAACTACGGCAAAAATGCTGTTCCAAAGCCAGCTTTGAAAGGCGCCTATATTGATGCTAGCATCTATGTTGGTTCCAACCAACTCGAGACGCTCAGCACGATTAAAGGCAAGCAGGAACTCATCGGTGATATCATCGGTCTGCTCCAGTCGCCTGCCAAGAATGTTATCTCTGCTCTGTCGAGCGGTGGCAACAAACTGGCTGGCATCCTCAAAACGCTTTCCGAAAAAGAAGAGGTTGCAGGCTAACCGCTGCTTATCTTTTTCACGCATACAATTCAAAAGTTCAACAACCCCTTTTTTAACAATCTACAGAAATGGCAGATTTGAAAGCATTCGCCGAGCAGCTCGTTAGCCTGACGGTAAAAGAAGTAAACGAGTTGGCTACTATCCTGAAGGACGAGTACGGCATCGAGCCTGCTGCTGCTGCTCCCGTAGCTGCTGCTGGTGGTGGTGCTGCTGTAGCTGAGGCTCCAGAAGAGAAAACTTCGTTCGACGTAATTTTGAAGGCTGCCGGTGGCGCTAAGCTGGCTGTTGTGAAGCTGGTGAAGGACCTGACCGGTCTTGGCTTGAAAGAAGCTAAAGAACTAGTTGACGGTGCTCCTAAGCCTTTGAAAGAAGGTGTAACCAAAGACGAAGCTGAGTCGCTGAAGAAGCAGCTGGAAGAAGCTGGTGCTGAAGTAGAGGTTAAGTAATTACCCTGCAACGCCGCTTTTAACCAATAAATAAGGGGAGGCCTGGCAACTAAGCCAGGTCTTTTCCTGTTTGTAGGCAACAAACTATACTGAAGTTCGTTTGCACGCCGCTTTGCGGCTTTTTGTGCCTACGGATCTTGATGCGTGAAGTTCTGCTTCGCGCTTCTGTGTATCGGCTAAGTAAGCTTTCAGATTGCTTACCGATAATTTGTCACCATTTATTTGGTGAGTCAGTGCTTTCCCAGTGTCATTTCTTAACCCCATATACATTGGCTACACCGAACGCACAAACTGCATTGCAGAAGCTGCAGGCCGCTGACGAGCGGATCAATTTTGCCAAGATTAAAAAGGTTATCGAGTATCCGGATTTCCTAGACGTGCAGGTTCGCTCGTTCATGGACTTCTTCCAATTGGAGACGGCTGCCGAAAACCGAACTGATGAGGGTCTTTTCAAAGTATTCGCCGAGAACTTTCCGATTTCGGACTCGCGCGAAAATTTTGTTCTAACCTTCATCGACTACCACGTAGATCCTCCGAAGTATTCGGTGGATGAGTGTATCGACCGTGGCTTGACGTATTCAGTGCCTTTGAAAGCTAAGTTGCGCCTAGTCTGCAATGATACGGACAACGAGGATTTTGAAACTATCGAGCAGGAAGTGTTTTTAGGGAACATCCCCTATATGACCGAGAAAGGCTCGTTCGTTATCAACGGTGCTGAGCGTGTTATTGTATCGCAATTGCATCGTTCGCCGGGCGTGTTCTTTGCTCAGAGCAAGCACACCAACGGTACCAAGCTGTACTCGGCTCGTATCATTCCGTTCAAAGGCTCGTGGATTGAGTTTGCCACGGACGTGAACAACGTAATGTACGCTTACATCGACCGGAAGAAGAAGTTCCCGGTTACTACGCTGCTCCGCGCTATCGGTTACGGCACCGACAAAGACATTCTCGATTTGTTCGGGCTGTCGGAAGAGGTGAAGGCTGACCGCAAGAACTTGAAGCGCGCCGTTGGCCGTAAGCTGGCTGCTCGGGTGCTGCGCACTTGGACGGAAGACTTCGTAGACGAGGATACCGGTGAAGTGGTTTCCATCGACCGCAACGAAGTGTTGCTTGAGCGGGACTCGACCATTCAGGAAGACGACATCGAAACGATTCTCAATGCAGGCCCGAAGTCGGTGATTCTGCACAAAGAGAACGTGAACATTGCGGACTTCGCTATCATATATAACACGCTTCAGAAGGATAACTCCAACTCGGAGAAAGAAGCCGTTGAGCAGATCTACCGTCAACTCCGGAATACGGAGGCTCCTGACGAAGAAACTGCCCGCGACATCATCCAGAAGCTGTTCTTCTCGGATAAGCGCTACGACCTCGGTGACGTAGGCCGCTACCGTATCAATAAAAAGCTTGGTATCGATATGAGCCAAGAGGCTCGGGTGTTGACCAATCAGGACATTGTGCTGATTGTGAAATACCTGATCGGTCTGATCAACTCGAAGGCCATTGTCGATGACATTGACCACTTGAGCAACCGCCGGGTGCGCACGGTAGGGGAGCAGCTGTATGCTCAGTTTGGCGTAGGTCTGGCCCGTATGGCGCGTACCATCAAGGAGCGCATGAACGTGCGTGACAATGAGGATTTCAAGCCAGTTGACCTAATCAACGCCCGTACCCTGTCGAGCGTGATTAACTCGTTCTTCGGTACCAACCAGCTTTCGCAGTTCATGGACCAAACCAACCCGCTGGCCGAGGTGACGCACAAACGTCGTGTATCGGCACTCGGGCCAGGAGGTCTGTCGCGCGAGCGTGCTGGTTTCGAAGTACGTGACGTTCACTACACCCACTACGGCCGTCTGTGCACCATCGAAACGCCGGAAGGACCGAATATCGGTCTGATTTCGTCGCTTTGCGTGCATGCTCGGGTTAACTCGATGGGCTTCATCGAGACGCCTTACCGCAACGTAGAGGGCGGCAAGGTTGACGTTAGCTCGAACGTGAAATACTTGACGGCTGAAGAAGAAGACACGCACCACATCGCGCAGGCTAACGCTCGCATCGATGAAGAAGGCAACTTCACTAACGAGCTTGTAAAAGGTCGTTTTGAAGGTGACTTCCCGGTTGTAGGTCCTTCGGAATATAGCTATATGGACGTAGCTCCTAACCAGATTGTGTCGGTTGCTGCTTCGTTGATTCCGTTTCTAGAGCACGATGACGCTAACCGGGCCCTAATGGGCTCGAACATGCAGCGTCAGGCCGTACCGCTGCTGAAAGCCGAGGCTCCGATTGTGGGCACTGGTCTGGAAGGCCGCGTAGCCAGCGATTCCCGCACTTTAGTAGTAGCGGAAGGCAACGGTGTAATCGACTATGTAGATGCTAACCGCATCGTGGTGCGTTACGACTTGACAGAAGACGATATCCTTGTAAGCTTCGATGCTGAGAAGATTTCGTATGACCTCATCAAGTTCCGCCGCACTAACCAGGATACTTGCATCAACCTAACGCCGCTGGTGAAGACTGGTGAGCGGGTGGTGAAAGGCCAAGTACTCTGCGAAGGCTATGGCACCAACAAAGGTGAACTGGCTCTTGGCCGTAACATGCAGGTGGCCTTCATGCCATGGCAGGGTTACAACTTCGAGGATGCCATCGTTATTTCCGAGAAAGTAGTGCGCGATGACATCTTCACTTCAATTCACATCGAGGAATTCGAGTTGGAAGTGCGCGAAACCAAGCGTGGTGAAGAAGAGTTGACTTCGGAGATTCCAAACGTGAGCGAAGAGGCTGTCCGTAACCTCGACGACAACGGTATCATTCGTTTGGGCGCTGAGGTGAAAGAAGGTGACATTCTTATCGGTAAAATCACGCCGAAAGGTGAGACTGACCCAACGCCGGAAGAGAAGCTACTTCGTGCCATCTTTGGTGACAAAGCGGGCGACGTGAAGGATGCCTCGCTTAAGGCGCCGCCATCCTTAAATGGTGTTGTTATCGGTACCAAGCTGTTCTCACGTCCTAAGAAAGACAAAAACCTCCGAGCTAAGTCGAAGAAGGAAGTGGAAGAGTTGAAAGACGCTTACGCCAAGGAGCTTCGTGCTGTAAAGGTTGTAATGGTCGACAAACTGGTGCAGTTGCTGGAAGGCAAAACTTCGCAAGGAGTGAAACACAAGTTTGGCGATGAAATCTTGTCAAAAGGGGTAAAGTTCGGAAAGAAGAACATAGCTGAAGCGCTCTTCCCTGAGAAGAACCCTTACAAAGACGAGAGCAACTACGCTGTGCCCGAAGAGGTCAATATGTTCAAGGACCTCGTTCTTGAAGGTTGGACGGCTGATGCTCGTGTGAACACCATGGTGACGCAACTAGTGAAGAACTACGCTAAGCGCCGCAACACCATCACGGCCCGCTTCAAGCGCGACCGGTTCACGCTGGAAGTAGGTGACGAACTGCCAGCAGGCATCGTGCAGCTAGCCAAAGTATACATCGCCAAGAAGCGCAAGCTGAAAGTAGGTGATAAAATGGCTGGTCGTCACGGTAACAAAGGGGTGGTAGCCCGCATCGTGCGCGATGAGGATATGCCGTTCCTGCCCGATGGTACGCCAATGGACATCGTGCTCAACCCGCTTGGTGTACCGAGCCGGATGAACATCGGTCAGATTTACGAGACAGTGTTAGGTTGGGCTGGCCTCAAGCTAGGTCGTACTTATGCTACCCCAATTTTTGACGGTGCTACCGAAGCGGAAGTATCAGCTGAGTTGACGGAAGCTGGGTTGCCAACTTTCGGCCGCGCGTATCTACACGATGGCCTCACGGGCCAAAAGTTCGACCAACCGGTAACGGTTGGGGTGATTTACATGCTGAAGCTGGGCCACCTTGTTGATGACAAGATGCACGCTCGTTCTATCGGGCCGTACTCGCTCATCACGCAACAGCCGCTGGGTGGTAAGGCGCAGTTCGGCGGTCAGCGCTTCGGCGAGATGGAAGTATGGGCGCTGGAGGCCTTCGGTGCTTCCAACGTACTTCAGGAAATCCTAACGGTGAAGTCGGACGACGTGGTAGGCCGTGCTAAAGCGTACGAAGCCATTGTAAAAGGTGACGTGTTGCCGAAGCCAAATATCCCCGAGTCATTCAACGTACTCATTCACGAACTGCGTGGTCTGGCCCTGGAAATCACATTAGAGTAATGTTTGTTGATAAGTAGCTGCCGGTGCTTCGGTAGCGGCAGCTACTTGCTCAATATATATAGATAGCGGCCGAAAGGTTCGACAACAGTTGCTTCCGGAGCCGTTCCGAGATAGGTCAGAGTGGCAGTGATTCCGGAGGCATTTGGCCGCGAAAAGGTTCGTGTTTGTTGAGGGACGAACCATAGTATTTTAAGACTTAGTGAAATCTACTGCACGGCGTACCTATCCGGTCTGCAGAGCACTTTCACTAGAGTCGAACTGTTTTGATTACTCGCGCTGCTCTTAAGAGGGGCGGAACAATCAAACAGACCACAAAGCCAACAGCTAACAGCTTCTCTACATGGCGTTTGCAAAAAACAAAAAACTGGTACAGGACTTCTCGAAAGTCACTATCTCGCTGGCCTCTCCCGAATCCATCTTGGAGCGGTCGAACGGAGAAGTGGTGAAGCCAGAGACGATTAACTACCGGACGTACAAGCCCGAGATGGGCGGCTTGTTCTGCGAGCGGATTTTCGGTCCCGTAAAGGACTGGGAATGCCACTGCGGTAAATACAAGCGCATCCGGTACAAAGGCATCATCTGCGACCGTTGCGGCGTAGAGGTGACCGAAAAGAAAGTACGTCGGGAGCGGATGGGCCACATCGAATTGGTGGTGCCTGTTGCGCATATCTGGTACTTTAAGTCCCTGCCCAACAAAATCGGCTACCTGCTAGGCTTGCCTACCAAGAAGCTCGACCAGATTATTTATTACGAGCGTTACGTAGTAGTGCAATCGGGTGTGCTCGCCGAAGAAGGCGTGCAGCAGCTCGACTTCCTCACCGAAGATGAGTACCTCGACATCATCGACAAGCTCCCCCGGGAGAACCAGATGCTGCCGAATGAGGACCCGAATAAATTCATTGCCCGTATGGGTGCCGATGCGCTACAACTACTGTTGGAGCGGATCAACCTCGACGAACTATCGTACTCGCTGCGCGACTCTGCTGCGCACGAAACGTCGCAGCAGCGTAAGGCAGAAGCTCTAAAGCGCCTGCGTGTAGTGGAAGCTTTCCGCGATGCTGCTACTCGCGTGGAGAACAAGCCCGAGTGGATGGTAATCCGCATGGTGCCGGTGATTCCACCGGAACTGCGCCCCCTCGTGCCATTGGATGGTGGCCGTTTTGCTACCTCTGACTTGAACGACTTGTACCGTCGCGTTATCATCCGTAACAACCGCCTCAAGCGCCTGATCGAAATCAAAGCGCCCGAAGTAATTCTGCGGAATGAAAAGCGCATGTTGCAAGAAGCTGTAGATTCGCTCTTCGACAACTCACGTAAGGTTAACGCCGTGCGTGCCGAAGGCAACCGTGCGCTGAAGTCGCTGTCCGATATGCTGAAAGGCAAGCAGGGCCGCTTCCGTCAGAATCTGCTCGGTAAGCGTGTCGACTATTCTGGTCGTTCGGTTATTGTGGTAGGTCCTGAGCTGAAACTGCACGAATGCGGTCTGCCAAAAAACATGGCGGCCGAGCTGTTTAAGCCGTTCATCATCCGTAAGCTCATCGAGCGCGGCATTGTGAAGACGGTAAAATCAGCGAAGAAAATCGTTGACCGCAAGGACGCTGTGGTGTGGGACATCTTGGAGAACGTATTGAAGGGCCATCCGGTCCTGCTGAACCGTGCTCCTACCTTGCACCGCTTAGGTATCCAAGCGTTCCAGCCGCGTCTCATCGAGGGTAAAGCAATCCAGTTGCACCCACTCGTATGTACTGCTTTCAACGCTGACTTTGACGGTGACCAAATGGCTGTGCACGTTCCTCTAGGACCGGCCGCTATTCTGGAAGCCTCTATGCTCATGCTTGCCTCGCACAACATCCTGAACCCCGCCAACGGCGCACCAATTGCGGTGCCGTCGCAGGACATGGTTTTAGGCTTGTACTATGTAACAAAGGGCAAGCGCAGCACCGACGACGAGAGCATCCAAGGCGAAGGCCGCGTGTTCTACTCGGACGAGGAAGTTGTTATTGCTATCAACGAAGGCCAGCTTTCCAAGCACGCCTATATCAAGGTGCGCACGCAGGTTCGCGACGAGAACGATAACCTTGTAACGAAAATCATCGAGACTGTAGCTGGCCGCGTGCTGTTCAACCAGCTCGTACCAACGGAAGTGGGTTTCGTGGACGAGCTACTGACCAAAAAGAAGCTCCAGCAAATCATTTCGATGGTATTCAAGCGGACCGGTATGGCCCGCACCGCACAGTTCCTCGACGACATTAAAACGCTCGGCTTCCAGTCAGCTTATAAAGGTGGTCTATCGATGGGTCTGGGTGATATCAACATCCCGAAAGAGAAAGATGCCCTGATTCTGCAAGCGCAGAACGACGTGAAGGCCGTTACTCAGAACTACCAGATGGGTCTGATTACCGACAACGAGCGTTACAACCAGGTTATTGACATCTGGACCCGCATCAACAACCAAATCACGGAAACTCTCATGGGTCGTCTTGAAAAAGAGGACCAGGGCTTCAACTCAATTTACATGATGATGCACTCCGGAGCTCGTGGTTCGCGTGAGCAGATTCGTCAGCTCGGCGGTATGCGGGGTCTGATGGCTAAGCCTCAGAAGTCGTTGCAAGGTTCGGTAGGTGAGATCATCGAAAACCCAATTCTGTCTAACTTCAAAGAAGGCCTAGACGTAATCGAGTACTTTATTTCGACCCACGGTGCCCGTAAGGGTCTGGCCGACACCGCCTTGAAGACGGCTGACGCTGGCTACCTGACGCGTCGTTTGGTAGACGTATCGCAGGACGTTATTGTGAACGAGCCGGACTGCGGCACGTTGCGCGGTATCGAAACCTTTGCGTTGAAAGACAACGAGGACGTAGTAGAGCCACTGTCGGAGCGTATTTTGGGCCGTGTGAACGTACACGATATCATCGATCCGCTAACCGACGAAGTAATTCTGCTGGCTGGCGAAGAAATTACCGAAGACATCACGCGGCGCATTGACAATACGAGCATCGAGTCGGTGGAAATCCGTTCAGTACTGACTTGCGAATCGAAGCGTGGTATTTGTGCCAAGTGCTATGGCCGTAACCTGTCGTCGGGCCGTATGGTCCAGAAAGGGGAAGCAGTTGGCGTAATTGCGGCACAGTCCATCGGTGAGCCAGGTACTCAGCTCACGCTGCGTACGTTCCACGTAGGTGGTACAGCTTCCAACATTGCGGTGGAAGCCAACCTAAAAGCCAAGTTCACCGGCGTTGTCGAGTTCGAAGATATCCGCACCGTAGATTCCGTAACCGCCGATGGCGAGACGGCCACCGTGGTGATGGGTCGCTCGGGCGAGGTGCGTATCGTAGAGAAAGGCACCGGCAAAGTGTTTATCTCCAATCACGTTCCGTACGGTTCATTCTTGCTTGTGCAGGAAGGCCAGGAGGTGGAGAAAGGCACCGAGCTTTGCAATTGGGACCCGTACAACGCCGTCATCCTGGCGGAGTTCGATGGTACGGTTCAGTACGACGCCATCACGGAAGGTATCACCTACCGCGAGGAGTCGGATGAACAGACTGGTCACCGTGAGAAAGTGATTATCGAATCGAAGGCTAAGGACCAGAATCCGTCCATTATTGTTCGTCCTGGTAAGAAGGGTGAAGAAGAAGGACAGCGTGGTTACAGCATCCCGGTAGGTTCGCACTTGAACGTGGAGAATGGCCAGAAAATCAAAGCTGGTTATATCCTGGCTAAGATTCCGCGTGCCGTGGGCAAAACCCGCGACATCACCGGTGGTCTGCCCCGTGTCACGGAACTCTTTGAAGCTCGTAACCCCTCAAACCCGGCTGTTGTGTCGGAAATTGATGGTGTTGTAACGTATGGTACTGTGAAGCGTGGTAACCGTGAAATCTTCGTGGAGTCGAAAGACGGCGTTAAGAAGAAGTACATGGTGCCTTTGTCCAAGCACATCCTTGTACAGGATAACGACTTCATCCGGGCTGGTATGCCCCTCTCCGACGGGGCCATCACGCCATCCGATATCCTGAGCATTCAGGGTCCGGGTGCCGTGCAAGAATACCTCGTGAACGAGATTCAAGAAGTATACCGCCTACAAGGTGTGAAAATCAACGATAAGCACATCGAGGTGGTAGTTCGCCAGATGATGCAGAAAGTTGTAATTCTGGATGCTGGTGACACCTCATTCCTCGAAAACCAGGTAATCGACAAGATTATCTTCATGGAGGAGAACGATACCATCATCGACATGAAGGTAGTAACCGTGGCCGGCGACTCGCCGAACCTGAAGCCTGGTCAGATTGTGAGTGCCCGCCGCCTGCGCGACGAGAACTCCAGCCTGCGCCGCCGCGACCTGCAACTGGTGGAAGTACGCGACGCTCAGCCGTCCGTATCTCGTCCGACGCTGCAAGGTATCACGCAGGCTTCGTTGGGTACCCAGTCGTTCATCTCGGCCGCATCCTTCCAGGAGACGACCAAGGTGCTGTCGGAAGCTGCCATCCGTGGCAAGGCCGACGAACTGTTGGGTCTGAAAGAGAACGTAATCGTTGGCCACCTCATTCCGGCCGGTACCGGTCTGCGCGAGTATACGCGTCAGATTGTTGGCTCGAAAGAGGAAATGGAAGCGCTGCAAGCGCCAAAGGCCGAGGAAACCGTTGCTCCAGCCAAGCGCCCGGCCCGTGCCTCACGCCGCGAATCGGTTCAGGACTAGTCCTGCGTTAAATGAATAAGGGAAGCCGGCCGGAGCAATTCGGTCGGCTTTTTCTTTATTAGTGGTTTCAATCAAAAGGCCAGAACATTGGCGACCTTTTACTTTCTCTTATATGAATCAACCCCAACAGCCCGACCCAAACGTACCACAAGACCCCAACGCTATTAACATCGAACTCTCTGAAGAAATAGCGGAGGGAGAGTATGCCAATCTTGCTATGATTGCCCATAGCAGCAGCGAGTTTGTTATTGACTTCATCCGGTTGATGCCAGGATTGTTAAAAGCCAAGGTGAAGGCTCGCATCGTTATTACCCCTGAACATGCTAAGCGGCTTCATGCTGCGCTAGGGGAAAATATAGAGCGGTTTGAACAGGCGTTTGGCACTATTAAAGCGCAACAAGATGTTCCGAACTATCCAGTAGGGTTTGGCGGAAAGATAGGGGAGGCATAGTCTCAACGAATACTTCTACAAGCAAACGTTTCTGGTCCTCTACAGAAGCGTTTTCTTGTTTAATACCTACCTAAACTCAAGTTTAAAATGCTGTAAAGTGAGTTGAACATAGGTGGTTAGTTTTCTCTAAAATTAACTGTTTCAACCCGTTTGCTATTTCAACTCAACTTCTATACCTTTGCAAGCCTAATTTTTTGGGAGAGAACCCTCCTTGACAAAACATACTTTAAATGCCTACCATCAATCAGTTAGTACGAAAAGGCCGCGAGAAGCTGACGACAAAGTCGAAGTCGCCGGCTCTTGATTCGTGCCCGCAGCGTCGTGGCGTTTGCACCCGCGTATACACCACCACGCCTAAAAAGCCGAACTCGGCTATGCGTAAAGTAGCCCGTGTGCGCCTCACCAATGGCAAAGAAGTCAACGCCTACATTCCAGGCGAAGGCCACAACCTGCAGGAGCACAGCATCGTGCTAATTCGTGGTGGCCGCGTAAAAGACTTGCCCGGTGTTCGTTACCATATCATTCGTGGTGCCTTGGACACTGCCGGCGTAAATGGTCGTACGCAGCGTCGCTCGAAATATGGTGCTAAGCGTCCGAAGCCCGGCCAGCCAGCCGCAGCTGCTAAAGGTGCACCAGCTAAGAAGAAAAAGTAATTGAAACCGAGTGAGGTAGCGCGAAGTGCTGGATAGCACATGGTTCTTATCCCACTTCCCATTGCCTCAACTCATTTCTATACCCATGAGAAAGTCAAAACCAAAGAAGCGTATCCTCCTGCCCGATCCTAAGTACAAGGAGACGCTAGTAACCCGTTTCGTCAATTACATGATGTATGACGGGAAGAAAAACTTGGCGTACACTATTTTCTACGATGCTTGTGAGCTAGTAGAGCAGCGTACCAAAGAGAGCGGTGTTGAAATGTGGCGTAAGGCACTGAACAACGTGATGCCAACCGTAGAAGTGAAGAGCCGCCGCGTAGGTGGTGCTACCTTCCAGGTTCCAATCGAGGTTCGTCCTGATCGTCGTATTTCAGTAGGCGCCAAGTGGCTGATTCAGTACGCTCGTCGTCGTGGTGAAAAAACCATGAAAG
Organism: uncultured Hymenobacter sp.; assembly: GCF_964242765.1. Lineage (NCBI taxonomy): Bacteria > Pseudomonadati > Bacteroidota > Cytophagia > Cytophagales > Hymenobacteraceae > Hymenobacter > uncultured Hymenobacter sp. The sequence goes on along the minus strand of NZ_CAXTBM010000019.1, from coordinate 81,478 downwards.
ACAAATTGGCTGGCGAAATTATCGCGGCCGCCAAAGGTGAAGGTGCTGCCGTTAAGAAGAAAGACGATACGCACCGGATGGCGGAAGCCAACAAAGCCTTCTCGCATTTCCGCTTCTAAAAAAATGAGTGATTGAGTGAATGAGTGATTGGGTTTAATGGTTAAGACCACAAACTCAACAATCACTTATTCACTCATTCTCTCATTCACTCATATAAAGAGACATGGCTGTTAACAAAGACCTGCAATACCTCCGCAACATTGGTATTATGGCGCACATCGACGCCGGTAAGACCACAACCTCGGAGCGCATTCTTTACTATACCGGTAAGACCCACAAAATCGGAGAAGTGCACGAAGGTGCCGCCACGATGGACTGGATGGAGCAGGAACAAGAGCGTGGCATCACTATCACCTCGGCTGCTACTACCACGTTCTGGAACTACCCGACCGATGCGCAAGGCGACCCAACTCCGGACACCAAACAGTATAAAATCAACCTTATTGACACCCCTGGCCACGTTGACTTCACAGTAGAAGTTGAACGTTCGCTGCGGGTTCTTGATGGTGCCGTTGCTTTGTTCTGCGCCGTATCGGGTGTGGAGCCGCAATCGGAAACTGTATGGCGTCAGGCCGACAAGTACAAAGTGCCACGCATCTGCTTCGTCAACAAGATGGACCGTGCAGGTGCTGACTTCTTCAAAGCCGTAGCTGAGATTAAAGACAAATTGGGTGCTAACCCAGTACCGTTACAAATTCCAATCGGAGCCGAAGACACGTTCAAGGGTGTTGTCGATTTGCTGACTGGCAAGGCTATCGTATGGGATGATGCTACCCAAGGCAAGGCGTATCACGAAATACCAGTTCCAGAGGATCTGGTGGAGACGGTTGCTGAATGGCGTCAGAAGCTGATAGAAAGCGTTGCTGAATATGACGAAGTTCTATTAGAGAAATTCTTTGATGATCCGGATAGCATCACACGTGAAGAAATGATGGTTGTTATCCGCCAAGCGGTTATCGACATGAAATTCTCGCCTGTAATGTGCGGCTCAGCTTTCAAAAACAAAGGCGTACAGTCAATGCTCGACGGTGTAATGGCCTACTTGCCTTCACCTCTCGACATGCCTGCCATCATCGGTACTAATCCCGAAAGCGGCGAGGAAATCGAGCGTCACCCTGACAACGACGAGCCTTTCACTGCGCTAGCTTTCAAAATTGCTACTGACCCCTTTGTAGGTCGTCTGTGCTTCTTCCGCTGCTACAGTGGGGTGCTTGATGCTGGTTCGTATGTGTTCAACAACCGTACGGGCAAGAAGGAGCGTATCTCGCGTTTGATGCAGATGCACTCCAACAAGCAGAACCCAATCGATAAGATCCAAGCCGGTGACATTGCTGCTGGTGTTGGTTTCAAAGACATCAAGACAGGTGACACGCTGACCGACGAAAAGTCGCGCATCGTACTCGAATCGATGTCGTTCCCTGAGCCTGTTATCGGTTACGCAATTGAGCCTAAAACTCAAGCAGACGTTGATAAGATGGGTATGGCTATTGCCAAACTGGTTGAAGAAGATCCTACCCTTGTGGTACAGACTGACCCCGAGACGGGCCAGACCGTACTGAAAGGTATGGGTGAGCTTCACCTTGAAATCATTATCGACCGTATGCGTCGTGAGTTCAAGGTGGAAATCAACCAGGGCGCTCCAATGGTTGCTTACAAAGAGGTTCTCACCAAAACGGTTGAACACCGTGAGACTTACAAGAAGCAGACCGGTGGTCGTGGTAAGTTTGGTGACATCGTATTCGAACTTGGCCCAAAACTGGTTGATCCAGAGAAGCCAGGTCTGGAGTTCGTGAACGACATCACGGGTGGTGTTATTCCTCGCGAATTCATCTCGCCGGTTCAGAAAGGTTTCGAAGAAGCCATGAAGAATGGTCCGTTGGCAGGCTTCCCCATTGAGGGTATGCGTGTTCGCCTCTTCTTCGGTTCTTACCACGACGTTGACTCGGACGCTCTGTCGTTCGAACTAGCAGCTCGCGGTGGTTTCCGTGAAGCCGGTAAGAAAGCCGGTCCGAAATTGCTCGAGCCGATTATGGCTGTAGAAGTGGTTTCGCCAGACGAGTACACCGGTCCAGTAACGGGTGACTTGAACCGTCGTCGCGGTATCATGAAAGGCATGGACACCAAAGGTGGTGCTCAGGTTATCAAAGCTGACGTTCCACTATCGGAGCTGTTCGGCTACGTAACATCGCTGCGTACGATTTCTTCGGGCCGTGCTTCGGCTTCGTTGACTTTCTCGCACTACGATCAAGTGCCGCAAAACTTGGCTGACGCCATCATTGCTAAGCAAAAGGGTAACGCCATCCGCTAATCCGCTTTCACAAAAAAGACATGAACCAGAAAATTCGCATCAAACTCAAATCCTACGACCACAACTTGGTGGACAAGTCGTCGGAGAAGATCGTGAAGGCGGTGAAGGCTACGGGCGCTATCGTAAGCGGCCCTATCCCATTGCCAACCGACAAGGAGAAATTCACTGTTCTCCGTTCCCCCCACGTGAACAAGAAGTCGCGTGAGCAGTTTCAACTCTGCACTTACAAGCGTCTCGTTGACATCTACTCAACTTCGTCGAAGACTGTAGATGCGCTGATGAAGCTTGAGTTGCCAAGCGGTGTTGACGTTGAAATCAAAGTCTGAGGACTGAGTTTGTCGACTAATTAGGTGATACCCTACTAGCTTTCGAGTCAGTAGGGTATTTTCTTTTACAACATGGGAATGATTGTCTGCTAAGCTTGGTTGGAAAAACCCAATTACCTGGCACTAGCTAGTTCATGACTAAAGCATAGTTCTGAAGCTAAAGTCGTGACAGTGAAAATATTTAAGAATGACGTTGTTAATTCTCGCAACAATTTCCTAGCTTTGCACTCCCATTACGAAAACGCCACTCAGGCGTTTTCTTCTGCGTCTTTTACTAAACAAAAACAGAATGCCTGGCATCATCGGTAAAAAGATCGGTATGACAAGCCTCTTCACTCCGGACGGGAAAAACATCCCTTGCACGCTCATCGAAGCGGGTCCGTGCGTAGTGACGCAGGTTAAGACTACCGAGAAGGACGGCTACACGGCCATCCAGCTCGGGTACGGCGAGAAAAAAGCAAAGAACACCACCAAAGCATTGGCTGGTCACTTCGCGAAAGCCGGTACTACCCCCAAGAAAAAACTAGTTGAGTTCCGCCTCGATGCAGAGTCTACGTACGCTGCCGGTGCTGAAATCAACGCTTCCCTCTTCGAGGAAGGCGAATTTGTTGACGTAGTAGGCACCTCGAAAGGCAAAGGCTTTCAGGGTGTTGTTAAGCGTTACAACTTTGCCGGTGTAGGCGGCCAGACCCACGGTCAGCACAACCGTCTACGTCACCCTGGTTCTATTGGTGCCTGCTCGTGGCCTTCGCGCGTATTCAAAGGAATGCGTATGGGTGGCCGCATGGGTAACGACCGGGTGAAAGTGCAGAACCTGAAGGTGATGCGCGTGGTAGCCGACAAGAACCTCATCTTGGTGAGCGGTTCGATTCCCGGTGCCAAGAACTCTTTCGTGGTCCTGGAAAAATAACCTTGAAGATGGAACTGTCAGTATATAACATCAAGGGTGAAGACACCGGTCGCAAGGTAACGCTGCCGGAAGCCGTATTCGGCTTGGAGCCCAACGAGCACGTGATGTATCTCGACGTGAAGCAGTACTTGGCCAATCAGCGCCAGGGCACGCACAAGTCGAAGCAGCGCAATGAAGTGCACGGTACTACCAAGAAACTAAAGAAGCAAAAAGGCACCGGTGGTGCTCGTGCCGGCAGCATGAAGTCGCCAGTGTTCATCGGTGGCGGCCGTGTATTCGGTCCTGAGCCCCGTGACTACGGCTTCAAGCTCAACAAAAAAACAAAGCGTCTTGCTCGTCTGTCGGCTCTTTCGAGCTTGGCTAAAGATGGAAAAGTAGCCTTGGTAGAGAACATCACTCTGTCGGCTCCCAAGACCAAAGACTTCCTCAGCATCCTGAACGGCCTTAAGCTGAACAACGGCAAAAAGACGTTGCTGGTAACTGGCGAAGTAGACAAGAACGTAGTTCTGTCGGCTCGTAATATTCAGCGTGTAACCGTGGCTACGCCCGTTGCTCTGAATACGCACGACCTGTTGAACACGGACACGCTGCTGCTGTCAGAGGACGGCCTGAAGTCGTTGGAACAACTTTATACCGTCGCTGAGTAATGAGCACACTGAAAAAACCAATCGTGACCGAGAAGGCCACGGGCCTGAATGAAAAAGGCCAGTACGTTTTCGAAGTAGAGCGTACCGCGAACAAGGTTCAGATCAAGAAAGACATCGAGCAGTTCTATGGCGTAACGGTTGTTGGCATCAGCACCATGCGTACGAACGGTAAGATCAAATCTAAGTTCACGAAGGGTGGGTCCATCTCGGGCCGTCGTGCCCATGGCAAAAAAGCCGTCGTGACCGTGAAAGAAGGCGACGTTATCGACTTCTACAACGGCATCTAGCCTCGCGCCCTTTCTGCAAAAGAGCATAATCTAAGCAAGAGTAATGGCACTCAAACAACTAAGACCAACATCACCGGGTCAGCGCTTCCGTATCGCCCCGACGTTCGACGAAATCACGACGTCGACGCCAGAGAAGTCGCTGTTGGCACCCATGAAAAACTCCGGTGGCCGCAACAACTCTGGTAAAATGTCTAACCGCTACATCGGCGGTGGACACAAAGCCAAGTATCGTATCGTTGACTTCAAGCGTGACAAGGCCAGCGTGCCTGCCACGGTGAAGACCATCGAGTACGATCCAAACCGCACGGCTCGTATCGCCTTGCTTCAGTACGCCGATGGCGAAAAGCGCTATATCATTGCGCCCGCTGGTGTTGAAGTAGGTCGCACGATCGTATCGGGTTCAGGTGTTGCGCCGGAAGTAGGCAACGCATTGCCGCTCCGCGAAATCCCACTGGGTACTATTGTTCACAACATCGAGCTGATGCCCGGTGCTGGCGCAGCAATGGCCCGCTCGGCTGGCACATATGCTCAGCTTGTAGCTCGTGAAGACAAGTACGCCACTCTGAAACTGCCTTCCGGTGAGATGCGCATGGTTCTCGTAACCTGCATGGCAACAGTTGGTACCGTATCGAATGGTGACCACATGAACGTACGTCTCGGCAAAGCCGGTCGTAACCGTTGGTTAGGTCGTCGTCCGCGCGTTCGTGGTGTTGCAATGAACCCTGTTGACCACCCGATGGGTGGTGGTGAAGGTAAGTCGTCGGGTGGTCACCCACGTAGCCGTAACGGTATCTTCGCTAAAGGTCAGAAGACCCGCAACAAGAATAAGTACTCAGAGCAGCTCATCGTTAATCGCAAAGGCAAGAAATAACCAATGGCACGTTCACTAAAAAAAGGGCCGTACATTGACTTCCGGCTCGAGAAAAAAGTAACGACGATGGAAGAATCGGGCAAAAAGGCCGTCATCAAGACTTGGTCGCGCCGCTCGATGATCTCTCCAGACTTCGTTAGCCACACCTTCGCGGTGCACAATGGCAATAAATTCATCCCGGTATACGTGACCGAAAACATGGTCGGTCATAAGCTCGGCGAGTTCGCACCAACGCGCAACTTCCGTGGCCACGTAGCCAAGAAAGATAAAGGCAAACGCTAAGATGGAAGCAAGAGCTAAACTAAGTAATGTTCCTACCTCGCCGCGCAAAATGCGCTTGGTAGCTGACATGGTACGTGGTCAGAAAGTGACCCGCGCTTTGGGCTTGCTGAAATTCGAAGCCAACTCAGGTGCCGAACGTATCGAGAAACTGTTGCTTTCGGCCTTGGCCAACTGGCAGCAGAAAAACGAAGACGAGCGCATCGAGGATGCCAATCTCTACATTAAGGAGATTTTCGTGGACGAAGGACGTCAGTTGAAGCGTCTGCGTCCTGCTCCTCAGGGTCGTGGTCACCGCATCCGCAAGCGTAGCAACCACGTCACTCTTGTGATTGACGCAAAAGTTGAGCGCATCGGGAGCAAAGCAGCTATTGAAGCTGTTGCTGCTACAACTACTGAAGGCAAAGCCACACGTACCCGTCGTAGCTCAGCCAAGAAATCCACTGAAACTACGGCTCAAGCCTCCGCATAAGCACTATGGGACAGAAAGTAAATCCGGTTGGCTTCCGTCTAGGCGTCATCAAAGGATGGGACTCGAACTGGTACGGCGGCAAGGACTTTGCCGACAAGCTGGTTGAGGACGAAAAAATCCGCAAATATATCCTCGCTCGTATCCCGAAAGGTGGCATTAGCCGCATCGTTATCGAGCGCACCCTCAAGCGCATCACCATCACTATCAACACGGCTCGTCCGGGTGTAGTAATTGGTAAAGGTGGCGCTGAGGTTGATAAGATCAAGGACGAGCTGAAGCAGATCACCAGCAAAGACGTTCAGATCAACATCTTCGAAATTAAGCGTCCGGAACTCGACGCCAAGCTGGTAGGTGAGAGCATTGCTCAGCAGCTACAGGCTCGTATCTCGTTCCGTCGTGCCATGAAGATGTCTATCCAAGCTGCAATGCGTGTTGGTGCCGAAGGCATTAAGATCCAGTGCGGTGGCCGTTTGGGTGGTGCTGAAATTGCCCGTTCCGAGCAGTACAAAGAAGGTCGTACGCCGCTGCACACGTTGCGTGCTGATATCGACTATGCTTTGTCGGAAGCTCAGACCGTGTATGGCAAAATTGGCATCAAGGTATGGGTGATGCGTGGTGAAGTGTTCGGTAAGCCCGACCTCTCCCCGAATCAGGTTCCTGCCAACCAAGGCAACGAGACGCGCGGCGGCAACGACCGTGGTCCACGCGGTGAGCGTGGCGACCGTGGCGGCGACCGTGGTCCACGTCGTGACCGGGGTGGCGACCGTGGCGGTGAGAACCGCGGTGGTGGTGCTGGCGCAGGTGACAATCGTGGTGGTGGCAATGCTGGCCCACGTCGTAACGGTCCTGCCGGTGGTGGCAACCGTGGTGGTGGTGGTGCTCCACGTCGCTAATCCTTTTCCTTCTTCTGAATTTCAATTTTAATAACACATGTTACAACCGAAAAGGACCAAGTATCGCAAGATGCAAAAGGGTCGCGTGACAGGTCTCGCCTTCCGCGGCAGCTCCATAGACTTCGGTTCCTTCGCTATCAAATCGTTGGAAGTGGCTTGGATTACGGCTCGCCAGATTGAGGCTGCTCGTATCGCCATGACCCGCGCTATGAAACGCGAAGGGCAAGTATGGATCCGTATTTTTCCAGACAAGCCAATTACCAAGAAGCCTGCTGAAGTGCGGATGGGTAAGGGTAAAGGTTCACCCGAGTATTGGGTAGCCTGTGTGAAGCCTGGTACCATCATGTTTGAATCGGACGGCGTATCGCTGGAAGTGGCTCAAGAGTCGCTCCGTCTGGCTGCTCAGAAGTTGCCAGTTCGGACTCAGTTTGTTGTTCGTCGCGACTACGTAGAAAGCAAGTAAGATGAAGAACACTGAAATCCTGGCCCTCTCGGACGAGGCCCTGAACGAACAAATTAAGACCGAAAAAGCTAATGGTCAGTCGCTGCGTTTCGCGCATGCTATTTCTCCATTGGAAAACCCAGGTCGTTTGAAAACTAGCCGCAAGAACGTCGCCCGTTTGCTAACTGAGCAGACCCGTCGGAAGAACGAGCAGGCTACTAAAACTGCTAACTAACGATGGCAAGCAACGAAGAGCAGCAGGCAACATCCGCCGTTGAGCGGAATCTGCGCAAAGAAATCATCGGGCGTGTGACCTCCGCTAAGATGGATAAGTCCATCACCGTGATAGTGGAGAGCAAAATGAAACACCCGATCTACGGTAAGTTCGTTACCAAGTCGACCAAGTTCATGGCTCACGACGAGAATAATGAATGTGGCGAAGGCGATACTGTTCGCATCATGGGCACTCGCCCACTGAGCAAGAACAAGCGCTGGAGATTGGTTGAAATTGTAGAACGCGCCAAGTAAGATGATACAGCAAGAATCCCGTCTGACCGTCGCTGATAATAGCGGCGCCAAAGAAGTTCTCTGCATTCGTGTCCTCGGTGGCACGGGCAAGAAATACGCCAGCGTAGGCGATAAGATTGTAGTTGCAATCAAATCGGCTATCCCTTCTGGTAATGCTAAAAAAGGCACTGTATCAAAAGCAGTTGTAGTTCGCACGAAGAAAGAGATTCGTCGTAAAGACGGTTCCTACATTCGTTTCGACGACAACGCTGCGGTACTGCTCAACAACAACGATGAGCCCCGCGGTACCCGCATCTTCGGCCCAGTGGCCCGCGAACTGCGCGAGAAGCAGTTCATGAAGATTGTTTCGCTCGCCCCTGAAGTTCTCTAAGCAATGGCAACGAAGACCAAAGATAAAAAGCCTGCGAAACTGCACGTGAAATCTGGTGATACCGTTTTGGTTATTGCTGGTGACGAAAAAGGCAAAACCGGCGTTATTAAGTCGGTGAACCGCACCACGGAGCGTGTTATCGTAGAAGGCCTGAACCTGGTGACTAAGCACAACAAACCAAGTGCAAAGAACCCACAGGGCGGCATCACTAAGATCGAAGCTGGTATTCACGTGAGCAACGTGAAGGCAGTGGAAGCTTCAAAAGCCTAATTCGGTACGACGACAATGGCACGACTCAAAGAGAAATATAATAAGGAAGTAATACCGGCGCTCCAGGAGAAATTCCAGTTCAAGAGCATCATGCAGGTACCACGCATCACCAAGATCTGCATCAACCGCGGTATTGGTGCTGCTGTAGCCGACAAGAAGCTGGTGGACAACGGTGTGGACGAGCTGTCGACTATCACTGGTCAGAAAGCTGTTCCAACCATCGCCAAGCGTTCGGTTTCGAACTTCAAGCTGCGCGAAGGGATGCCAATTGGCGCTCGTGTAACGCTACGCGGTGAGCGGATGTATGAGTTCATGGACCGTCTTCTGACGGTAGCTCTACCTCGTGTACGTGACTTCAAAGGCATCAACGATAAGGGCTTCGATGGCCGTGGTAACTATACCTTGGGCGTTAAAGAGCAAATTATCTTCCCTGAGATTTCGATCGACAAGATCAAGTCGATTTCGGGTATGGATATTACCTTCGTAACGAGCGCCGAAAACGACGAGCAGAGCTATGAGCTTCTCAAAGCTTTCGGTATGCCTTTCGCTAACGCCAAGAAACAAAACGACTAATGGCTAAGGAATCAGCAAAAGCAAGAGCGCGCAAGCGTATCGCTATGGTTGCCCGCTATGCCGAGAAGCGCAAAGCGCTGAAGGCTGCTGGTGACTATGAAGGTTTGGATAAGTTGCCCCGTGATTCCTCGCCTGTGCGTTTGCACAACCGCGACCTGATCGACGGCCGTCCTCGTGGTTACATGCGTAAGTTCGGCATCAGCCGCGTACGTTTCCGTGAAATGGCGTTGGCAGGCAAGATACCCGGCGTAACAAAGTCCAGCTGGTAATTTGTTACCTATTGCTTCTAAGCTTTACTAGAAGCAACGATACTTGGCAGGTTGCCGAGAGAAACCATTGGCCGCTCCCGCAAAGACGAGCTAAGAAGTCTTAAACGAAAATTTCACTGCTGTCTTTCGGCAGCAGTGAAATTTTCATATCTTTGCGGCTCCCTAAAAAAGGGCGCCTCTTTTTTTATCCTGAAATGAACACAGATCCAATTGCCGATTACCTGACCCGGGTGCGCAATGCCATTAAGGCAAACCACCGGGTAGTAGAGATTCCGGCCAGCAACATCAAGAAGGAAATCACGAAGGTGCTCTACAAAAAGGGCTACATTCAGAGCTACCGTTTTGACGATGCTGCAGTACAAGGCACGATCAAAATCGCGCTGAAATACAACCCTGCTACCAAACAGCCTGCTATTACGAAGTTGGAGCGTGTGAGCTCACCTGGTTTGCGTACTTACGCTCCAGTTGACAACATGCCCCGCGTATTGAGCGGTCTGGGTATTGCTATTCTCTCTACTTCGAAAGGGGTAATGACGGAAAAAGAAGCTAAAGCCGAGAACGTGGGCGGCGAAGTGCTGTGCTACGTTTACTAATCGACAAGAACTAGATATGTCACGCATTGGTAAACTGCCCATCAGCCTGCCCTCCGGTGTTCAGGTTGAAGTGAGCAAAGAAAACGAAGTAACTGTAAAGGGTCCTAAGGGTACTCTCTCAGTTCCGGTTGACCGCGACATTACGGTTACACAAGCCGACGGTCAGTTAGTAGTTGAGCGTCCCACCGAGCAGAAGCGCCACAAGGCGATGCATGGTCTGTACCGTTCGCTACTAAATAACTCCATTCAAGGGGTTAGCACTGGTTATGAGCACAAACTTGAATTGGTGGGTGTAGGTTACAAAGCTGCAATGGCTGGTACTACGCTTGAACTCTCTCTAGGTTACTCGCACAACATCTTCTTGGCTCTGCCCAAAGAAGTAACTGCTACTGCTGTAACCGAGAAAGGTAAGAACCCAATCGTTACTTTAAATAGCATCGATAAGCAACTGCTCGGCCAAGTGGCCGCTAAGATTCGTTCGTTGCGCAAAGTCGAGCCTTACAAGGGCAAAGGCGTGCGCTTCGTGGGTGAGCAGATTCGTCGTAAGGCTGGTAAAACAGCTTCGAAATAATAACAGACCATGGCTTTCGATAAAGCAACTAGAAGAAAACGGATCCAGCGCATCATCCGCACCAAGGTGGCTGGCACGTCCGAGCGTCCACGTTTGTCGGTGTTTCGCAGCAATACGGGCATTTATGCTCAGATTATTGACGACACAACCGGTCACACGTTGGCGTCTGCTTCCTCGAAGCACGTTTCGGTGGAAGGGGGCAACGGAGTCGCCCTCGCCGCCGCAGTCGGTAGAGAAATTGCCGCCCGTGCTACAGGAAAAGGAATTTCGAAAGTGGTATTTGACCGTTCCGGTTATCTCTACCACGGCCGCGTAAAATCATTGGCAGAAGGAGCCCGCGAAGGCGGCCTCAATTTCTAAGAATATGGCCCAAGACAACAACAACCGCGGCGGCCAAGGCCAAAACCGTGAACGTGGTGGCAACCGTGAGCAGCAAGCTCCCCGTGCCGGCGAATCTGATCTGAAAGAGAAGGTAGTAGCTATCAACCGCGTAGCTAAAGTAGTAAAAGGCGGTCGTCGCTTCAGCTTCTCCGCTATCGTAGTAGTAGGTGACGGAAATGGTACTGTAGGCTACGGTCTCGGTAAAGCCAACGAAGTAACTGACGCTATTGCTAAAGGCATTGACGACGCGAAGAAAAATCTAGTGCGTGTCCCCCTTTACAAGCACACTGTGCCTCACGTAATGGAAGGCAAGTACTCTGGTGGTTTCGTGTTAGTACAGCCAGCTGCTGCTGGTACCGGCGTAATTGCAGGTGGTGCTATGCGTGCAGTGTTTGAAAGCGCTGGTATCAAGGATGTACTAGCTAAGTCGAAAGGTTCGTCGAACCCCCACAACGTGGTAAAAGCTACTTTCGACGCTCTGCTGAAAATGCGCGACCCAATGCAAATTGCTCAGGCTCGTGGCATCACTCTCGCCCAAGTTTTTAACGGTTAATAAACAATGGCGCAGATTCAGATTAAACTCGTCAAGAGCGTTATTGACCGCCCTGAGCGTCAGAAGCGCACAATTAAGGCCCTCGGTCTTGGTAAAATCGGCAGCACCAAAGAGGTAGAAAACACTCCTCAGGTAGCTGGTATGGTAGCTGCAGTGCAGCACCTGTTGGAAGTAACCGCACTCTAGGATATCCCGACCATGAATCTCAGCAATCTTCAACCCGCCGAAGGCTCAACACGCAACAACAAGCGTCTTGGCCGTGGTACAGGGTCCGGCCGTGGCGGCACTTCGACGCGCGGTCACAAAGGCCAAAAGTCCCGTTCGGGCTATTCCAAAAAGTCGGGCTTCGAAGGTGGCCAGATGCCGTTGCAGCGCCGTGTGCCTAAGTTCGGTTTCAAGAACATCAACCGGATCGAGTACAAGGCTGTTAACCTAGACGTACTAGCTGGGTTAACTGAAAACGGTACTACCACTACGCTTGACAGCGCCTTTTTTGTGTCAGCTGGTCTGGCTTCAAAGAGCGCCAAGATCAAAGTACTAGGCCGTGGTGAAATCACTAAGGCGCTAGAAGTTCACGCTCACGCTTTCTCGAAATCGGCTGTTGAAGCTATTGAGAAGGCTGGGGGTAAAGCTGTGACGCTGTAAAGCAAGACTGGCAATGAACAAGTTCATCACTACGATCAAGAACATTTTTGCGATTGAAGATCTGCGTATGCGGATCTTCAATACGCTTTTCTTCATTGCCATATACCGGTTAGGTTCTTTCGTGGTGCTACCGGGCGTCGATGCAACTCGTCTAAAGACGGGTGGTGCATCAGGGGTGTTTGGTATTTTGGATACGCTGCTTGGCGGCGCATTCAGTAATGCTTCCATCTTCGCCTTGGGCATTATGCCTTACATCTCGGCCTCTATCGTGTTGCAGTTGCTCACGATAGCAGTACCGTATTTCCAGAAGCTTCAGAAAGAAGGGGAGTCAGGCCGAAAGAAGATCAATCAGTATACACGCATACTCACCATCCCAATCGTGATGGCGCAGTCGGTAGGCTTCATTGCTACTATCAACGCTGACGCTATTATCAGCCCTGGTACGTTCTTCACCATCACTACGATGTTGATCATTACGGCTGGCACGCTGTTTTGCATGTGGTTAGGTGAAAAAATCACGGATAAAGGTATTGGTAACGGTATTTCCATGATCATCATGATCGGGATTGTATCACGACTGCCAGGTGCCATTATCGGTGAAGCGGCTGCTAAAGGCATGCGCGGTTCATTGATCTTTTTGATTGAACTAGTTGTTCTGTTTTTAGTGGTAATGGCAGTTATCGTGCTGACGCAAGCTGTTCGCCGTATTCCGGTTCAGTATGCTAAGCAAGTGGGTAGCACTGCTCAGTTGAATGCGCAGCGTCAGTTCATTCCAATGAAAGTGAATGCAGCTGGTGTAATGCCGATCATCTTCGCTCAGTCGTTGATGTTCGTGCCTGCTATTCTAGCTTCGGTTTGGCAGAACGATAGCGAAACTGCTAGCTATATTGGTGTGAAGTTCTCGGACTATACATCCTGGCAGTACAACTTAGTTTTTGCTACTCTTATCATTGTCTTCACTTACTTCTACACAGCCATCAGCGTCAATCCTAATCAGATTGCCGATGACTTGAAGCGGAGTGGTGGTTTCGTGCCTGGTGTTAAGCCGGGCCGTGACACTTCGGAGTATATTGATGAGGTGCTAACTCATATTACTTTGCCTGGTGCCGTAGCACTAGCATTGATAGCTATTTTTCCATCGCTTGCTCTGCTAGCCGGCGTGACTCGTCCTTTCTCAGCCTTTTATGGCGGTACTTCGCTTATCATAATGGTAGGTGTAGTGCTAGATACGCTCAACCAAGTAGAAAGCTACTTGCTGATGCGCCATTACGATGGTATGATGAAAACCGGCAAGTTGCGTGGTCGTTCACAGAACATAGCAATGGCATCTTAATCAGTCATGATTGTTTACAAGACTGAGGAGGAAATAGAACTCATTCGAGCTAGCGCGAAAGTGCTGGCTCAGGCTCACGGAGAAGTTGCGGGCATGATTCGAGAAGGAGTAACGACGCGAGAGCTAGATCAGCGCGCTGAGGAGTTCATTCGGGATCATGGCGGACAACCTTCTTTTAAAGGCTACAATGATTTCCCTTACAGTCTCTGTATTTCACCAAATGCTGTCGTGGTTCACGGATTTCCGGGGAATCACACACTGAAAAGTGGTGATATTATTTCAGTTGACTGTGGAGTATTGCTGAATGGGTATCACTCAGATAGTGCTTACACCTATCCAGTAGGGGAGGTGGCGCCGGAAGTACTTCGGCTTTTAGATGAAACCAAGAAGTCGCTGTATCTCGGCATAGAGCAGGCAGTGGCGGGTAACCGGATGGGTGACGTTAGCTATGCTATCCAGAACCATGTTGAAAAACAGGGTTATGGTGTAGTTAGGGAACTTGTCGGCCACGGGATTGGTAAGAAGCTGCACGAGCGGCCGGAAGTGCCTAATTACGGTAAACGTGGTTCGGGGCTTAAGCTGCAAACTGGGTTGGTTCTTGCCATTGAGCCGATGGTAAATCTAGGCAAGAAGGATGTCGTGCAAGAAAAGGATGGCTGGACTATCCGGACCAAGGACTACAAGCCCTCAGCGCATTTTGAGCATACCGTAGTTATTAGAAAAGATAAAGCGGAGATTCTTACCTCCTTCGAACACATAGAAAAAGCCTTACAGTAGCCATATGGCAAAACAAACTTCCATTGAGCAAGACGGAGTCATCCTGGAAGCCCTTTCTAATGCCATGTTTCGGGTGGAACTGGAGAATGGTCACCAACTGATTGCCCACATTTCGGGTAAGATGCGGATGCACTACATCAAGATTTTGCCGGGAGATAAGGTGAAGCTGGAAATGTCGCCCTACGATTTGTCGAAGGGACGAATTGTGTACCGTTACAAATAACCCGACGATATGAAAGTCAAAACGTCCATCAAAAAGCGTAGTGTCGATTGCAAAATCGTTCGCCGTAATGGCAAACTCTACGTCATCAACAAAAAGAACCCACGCTATAAACAGCGTCAAGGGTAGTAGCACCAGACTTTTTAATAAAGCACATGGCTCGTATTGCAGGGGTAGATATCCCAGATAACAAGCGCGGTGAAATCGCGCTGACCTACATTTTCGGCATTGGCCGTCCTTCTGCTCAGCAGATCCTCACCAAAGCAGGCGTTGACCTGAACAAGAAGGTGAAAGATTGGACTGAAGCAGAGGCAGGCGAAATTCGCGGCGTGATTGCCGCTGAGTTCAAGACCGAGGGTGTGCTGCGCTCAGAAGTGCAGTTGAACATCAAACGCCTCATGGATATCGGTTGCTACCGGGGTCTGCGCCATCGCAAAGGTCTGCCTGTTCGTGGTCAGCGTACCAAGAATAACTCGCGCACCCGCAAGGGCAAGCGGAAGACCGTTGCTGGCAAGAAGAAGGCTACTAAATAAACCGTAGCGGGAATCGGTTTCTGTTTTAACAAATTCAGAGCAGAAACCAACACCTTCCGCGCATTTTCGCGATAACCAAATGGCACAAAAAAGAAAAGACAAAGCTAAGAAGCGCGTTGTCGTTGTTGAGCCAGTAGGCCAAGTACACATCAAAGCCTCGTTCAACAACATCATCATTTCCATCACCAACAACAATGGCCAAGTTATTTCTTGGGCTTCTGCTGGTAAGATGGGCTTCCGTGGTTCTAAGAAAAATACGCCTTACGCTGCTCAGATGGCTGCTACCGATTGCGGTAAAGTAGCTCATGATTTGGGCATGCGCAAAGCCGAAGTGTTTGTTAAAGGTCCGGGCGCTGGCCGTGAGTCGGCTATCCGTACGCTGGGTAACGTGGGTATTGAGGTAACGACCATCAAGGACGTGACGCCGCTGCCCCACAATGGCTGCCGTCCTCCCAAACGTCGTCGCGTATAATTATCTGAACTGGCAAGCCTAATGCTTGCCACCGGTGTCGGGTTTCCGATGCGCCTTCTCTATTTAGTAAGGCGGATCTGAGAAGCCCGACATGCGCAGTTCAACCCCCTCAAAACTTTACAACCCCGAAATGGCACGTTATACCGGTCCAAAAACCAAGATTGCCCGTCGCTTTGGTGAGCCAATCTTTGGCCCAAGCAAGGCACTCACCAAGAAAGCTTACCCCCCCGGCCAACATGGTCGTGGTCGTCGTAAGAAGCAAAGCGAGTATGCTGTCCAGCTGATGGAGAAGCAGAAAGTTAAATATATGTACGGTATGCTCGAGAAGCAGTTCGAGAACCTGTTCCACAAAGCAGCTACTATGCCTGGCATCACGGGCGAAAATCTGCTGGCTTTGCTGGAATCTCGTCTCGACAACACCGTGTACCGTTTGGGCATTGCTACAACGCGTCGGGCTGCTCGTCAGCTAGTGCTGCATAAGCACATCACTGTTAATGGTGAAATCGTGAACATTGCTTCTTATAAGCTTCGCGCTGGCGACATCGTAGCTGTACGTGAGAAGTCAAAATCACTGGAAGCTATTACTACTAGCTTAAGTGCTCGTAATGCTCGCGCTTTCTCGTGGTTGGAATGGGACGGCAAGGAAATGGCTGGTAAGTTCATCAGCGCTCCTTCGCGTGAGTTGATTCCGGAGAAAATCACGGAGCAGCTTATCGTCGAGTTGTACTCGAAGTAATCGTGAAAGTTGGCTTGCTAGCGCGAGCCACTTGCTTACTTCGACTTTCTTTAAATGGATTCAAGTATTGGGTAGTGGGTACTGAGATACTCTGTTAGGTCTCAATACTCAATACCCATTACTCAATACTAAAACCGCCCCAACTTATGTCAATCTTAGCTTTTCAAATGCCGGAGAAGGTAGTAATGGAGAAATCCGACGACTTCTATGGAACATTTGAATTCAAACCGCTGGAGAAAGGCTACGGCGTCACGATCGGCAATGCATTGCGCCGTATCCTGCTGTCGTCGCTGGAGGGCTACGCCATCACGTCGGTTCGCACCAGCAGCGTTCTGCACGAGTTTATGACCATTGAAGGAGTGATTGAGGATATGTCCGAAATCATCCTCAACCTAAAGCAAGTGCGCTTTAAAAAGGTCAGTGATGCCATCGAGGATAAGATCACCGTTCGCATCAAAGGCCAGGAAACATTCACGGCTGGTGACATAAACAAGTTCACCAACGGTTTTGAAGTTCTAAATACAGGGCTCGTTCTTTGTCACGTTGATCCTTCAGTGGAACTGGAATTTGAATTCTCGATTCAAAAAGGTCGAGGTTACGTTCCAGCTGAAGAGAACAAGCCTACCGATCAGGTATTCGGACAGATTGCTATTGATGCCATTTTCACGCCTATTAAAAACGTGAAATACAGCATTGAAAATACTCGTGTAGAACAGAAAACCGATTATGAGAAGCTCCTAATCGAAATTCATACCGACGGTTCTATTCATCCAGAGGAAGCACTGAAAGGTGCTGCCAATATATTGATTCAACACTTCATGCTGTTCTCGGACAGCACCATGACCTTCGAAACAGCAAAAGCTGAAGAAGAAGAGACTGTGGACGAAGAAACGTTGCACATGCGTAAGGTACTGAAGACGCCATTGGCGGATATGGACCTGAGCGTACGTGCTTATAACTGCCTTAAGGCAGCCGATATCAAGACTCTTGGTGACTTGGTACAGTTGGACATGTCGGACATGATGAAGTTCCGCAACTTCGGTAAGAAGTCGCTGACCGAGCTGGAAAACCTCGTAGAGGAGAAAGGCTTGAACTTCGGCATGGATCTGAGCAAGTATAAGCTCGACGAAGAATAGATTACGTAAGTGTTCTTCCTACTATGGCTTCGGCTTGTGGGAAGAACACTTTTTTTGCCCATTCCTTTTTTTTCATTAGTGAGCCCTAGGGGCGACAGTTCTAATGAGAAGGCAACTTTACTAATCTGCCTTCCGCCGTGGTTGTCGCTCGCAAGCCCACACTTTTTTCTCTTTTATGCGTCACGGTAAAACCATTAATCACCTCGGCCGCACAGCTTCGCACCGCAATGCTATGCTGTCGAACATGGCTTCGTCTCTGATCATGCACAAGCGTGTGACGACTACGGTAGCGAAAGCAAAAGCTCTACGTCAATTCGTGGAGCCCCTGCTCACCAAAGCCAAGAATGATACGACTCATTCGCGTCGTACGGTATTCTCGGTACTGGAGAACAAGGAAACCCTAAAAGAACTGTTCGGTGATGTCGCTGCTAAAATTGCTAACCGTCCCGGCGGATACACTCGCATCATCAAGCTAAGCGAATCGCGCTTAGGCGACAATGCTGAAATGTGTGTTATTGAGCTAGTGGACTACAATGAAACTTTGCTGGAAGCTAAGACTGCTGGTGAAGCTAAGACCTCTACTACCCGTCGTTCACGTGGCAAGAAGAAAGCTACTAATGCTACTGCTGGTGAGGGTCAATCATCGGCTGAGGTAGTAGCAGACGCTCCTGTTGCTGCTTTAACTACAGATGTAGCTGCTCCAGAAGATACCGCTACGGACACGTTGAAAGAAGGCGAAACTCGTGACGAGAAGAAAGACGAAGAGTCTGCTTCGTAGTCTGGACACTTAATAACCAAATAAGAAAGAGACGTGCCAAATGGTACGTCTCTTTTTTTATGCTGAAACTTTGACGGTTTAACTTATGGATCAATAGAGGGAAAGGCGGGTAGCTCTTTTATGAATTCCTTACCTTGGCGCCATAAACTTTGTGTGTATGTCGCGCTGCTATGGTAGCTCGTTTCGCGTTTACTACCTTTTTTCAACCTCATTCCTTCCATTATGAGCATTATCACTGCCATTCATGCCCGTCAGATTTTTGATTCGCGCGGCAATCCAACCGTTGAAGTGGACGTGACCACCGATAGTGGCACTGTAGGCCGTGCGGCCGTTCCTTCAGGTGCTAGCACCGGTAAGCATGAAGCCGTGGAATTGCGCGACGACGACAAGAGCATGTACATGGGCAAAGGCGTGCTCAAAGCTGTTGAGAACGTGAACAGCCAGATTGCGGAAGAACTGATTGGCTTCTCGGTATTCGAGCAAGGCTTGCTCGATAAGATCATGCTGGAACTCGATGGCACGCCGAACAAGGCAAACCTCGGCGCCAATGCAATCCTGGGTGCTTCGTTGGCCATTGCTCGGGCTGCTGCGCAGGAAGCAGGAATGCCGCTCTACCGCTATGTGGGTGGAGTAGGGGCCACTACGCTTCCTGTACCTATGATGAATATCCTGAACGGCGGCTCACACGCCGACAATTCTATCGACTTTCAGGAGTTCATGATTATGCCAGTAGGGGCGTCTTCTTTCTCGGAAGCGCTTCGCTGGGGTACTGAAATTTTCCACCATCTTAAGAACGTGCTGAAGAAGCAAGGCTTCAGTACCAATGTAGGTGACGAAGGTGGTTTCGCCCCCAACATCAAATCCAACGAGGACGCCATTAAGATTGTGCTCCAAGCTGTTGAGACGGCGGGCTACCGCCCCGGCGAAGATGTGATGATTGCCATGGATGCTGCTGTTTCAGAGTTTTATGAGGATGGTGTATACCACTTCAAGAAAAGCACCGGCGACAAGCTGACATCATCGGAAATGGTGGCTTATTGGACTGATTGGACCAAGAAGTATCCTATCATCAGCCTTGAAGATGGTATGGACGAGGATGATTGGACTGGATGGAAAGCCTTAACGGATAGTATAGGGGCAACTACGCAATTAGTTGGCGACGATTTGTTTGTGACTAATGTTACTCGTCTCCAGCGCGGTATTGATGAGAAGATTGCTAATGCTATTCTGATTAAAGTAAACCAGATCGGTACGCTAACCGAAACTATTGATGCTGTCAGCCTGGGCCGCCGCAATGGCTACAAAAGCATCATGAGCCACCGCTCGGGCGAAACAGAGGACAATACAATTGCTGACTTAGCAGTAGCATTGAATACTGGCCAAATCAAGACAGGTTCAGCTTCGCGTTCTGACCGGATGGCCAAATACAACCAATTACTTCGTATCGAAGAAGAGCTCGGTGAAGTAGCGTATTTTCCCGGTCGCAAAATGTAAAGTTGATTGGCAACTTAGGTTGCAGCACACAAAAGCGGTTCTGTGCTTGAAAGCACAGAACCGCTTTTGTTTTGTTTAGAGTATAGAAAGATAATTAGTGCAGGAGGTAGCAAACAGTAAACAAAAGAATGCTGCTATCTTTTAAATTTACAATAATAGATTCTATATTTGGTCCTTGAATAGCAGTAACATCATCATGCGCATTCCCGGATTCCTACGCAGCTTTTATTTTTATACAGGCGTTAGCTTTCTAGTGTGGATGCTTGTGTTTGATGCCAATGACTTTGTAAAGCAGTATGATATGTATGCTAAGCTGCAAGAATTGCAGGCCGAGCGTAATTATTATTTAGAGAATATTACAATAGTGAAAAAGGAGCGGGCTGAACTGCTAAGTAGTCCGGAGCTATTAGAGAAATTTGCCCGTGAGCGATATACTATGAAACGCCCTAGTGAAGACGTATTTATTCTGGTGCCACACCAGGAAGGCAACTAGCCTTTTGCGCCTACAGGCGCATTTTTCTTGCTTATTCTTTTGCTAGCCCGCTTCTAATTGAGAGCGTAGGGCTGGCTTTTTTCATTTTTTATCTTTTTACACCATTTTATGGCCCAACTCTACCTATTGTTCAAACGACTGTCCGTGTCGTTTGGAAGCTTATCACTACTGTCTATAATGGCATTACCGGCCATAGCCCAGACGTATCAACTGCCTACTAGTGGCTCAACCGCCTTTACTACCTGTGGAGGAACTCTCTATGATGATGGTGGTGCCAATGGCAACTATTCCGCTAACGCAGATGGCTCCCTTACGCTGACGCCTGCTACGGCTGGCAACAAAATCCGGTTGCAGTTCACCTCTTTCAACGTGGAAACGGGCTATGATCGGCTTTATATCTATGATGGATCTTCTACTACGGCTCCGCTTATTGGTACTTTCGATTCGCAAACACCTGATGTCGTGTATGCTACCAATTCGGCTGGTACTCTTACCATCCGCTTCACTGCTGATCATATTGTCCATTACAGCGGCTTTGCAGCGAATATTGCTTGCGTAACCACAGTGCCTCAGGCCGACTTAGCAATTCAGGGAGCTTCGGCGCAGCCGCTGGCTATTATACCTGGCAATTCCCTCGCGGTGAACTGCACGGTATATAATCTGTCTGGAGCTGTTGCGCAGAGCAGCAACGTGGGCTATTACTTGTCGACGGATGCTACGTTGAGTTCCAACGACGTATTATTGGGGAATTCAATAGGTAGCTCGCTCGGGGTCAATCAGTCGTCGTACCGGTCTGCTACACTGCCCATACCTGCTTCTACTTCCTCCGGGAGTTACTATTTGCTCTTTGCAGCTGATTACCTGAACGTGGTGAGCGAAAGCAACGAAAGCAACAATATCGCCACTATTTCGGTGAACGTGGTGCCTCCTACATTCGATCTTGTAATTCAACAGGCCAACGTCTCGACGCCTAATACAGCGCCTGGCAACGTGCTTACCTTTTCGTGTTCGATTGTAAACCAAGGGAATGCCACAGCGGCTTTTAGCAGTGTCGGCTACTATCTCTCCACAGATCCCGCGCTTGATATCAACGACCAGTTGCTGGCCTCCTCATTTGGCAACCAACTGACACCGGGGTTCGGCCAATACCGTAGTGTTTCAACCAACGTGCCTCCTGGTACCACACCCGGAAGCTATTATGTTTTGTTTGCGGCTGATTATCAAAACGTTGTCACCGAGTCTATCGAAACTAACAACGTAGCAGCCGTGTCTATTTCAGTATCAGCGCCTAGTATGGACCTGGTAGTGCAGCAGGCGCAAATCGGGCAAACCTCGGTAGCGCCTGGAGCTACTCTCAATGCCACTGCATTCGCTTACAACCAAGGCAATACCACTGCTGGAAGTAGTAGCACAGGCGTGTACTTATCTACCGATGCGACGCTGAGTTCCAACGACCAGTTGCTGACGGCCAATAGTGTGCCTCAACTGACCACTAATCAAGGATATACCACCTATCCGCAGTTTACGCTGCCGGGCACTGTTGTACCGGGCACATACTATGTCTTGTTTGTTGCCGATCACTTAAATGCAGTAGCTGAAACCAACGAAACCAATAACGTTCGTAGCCAAATACTTACTGTCGTTGCACCTGGTATTGACTTAGCCTTGTTGCAACCGGGTCTTTCGCGTACCTCAGCCGGCACCGGCATATCATTCAATGCTTATGTTACAATCAATAATCAAGGTAATTCGGCAGCGTCAAGCAGCAATGTGGGCTACTACCTTTCGGTAGATAATGCGCTAAGTACTAGCGATGTTTTGATAGGGGCAACAAGTGGTGGATTTCTGACGGCAAACAATTATGATTACCGAACGGCAAGCTTAAGCATACCCACTGGTACTACACCCGGCAACTACTACGTGCTATTTGTGGCTGACCACACAGCGTTGGTGAATGAAACCAACGAAAACAACAATACAGTTGCGCTGCCTTTTGTTGTAACGGCACCTTTCAATGGAACAATGGTGCCTTACTCTGGTACGGCCACTATTACCACGTGCAACACAACCATATACGACCATGGTGGTACCGGAAACTATGATGATGGTGCAAGTGGTGTTCTCGTAATCAATCCTGGTACGGCGGGTAGCAAAATTCAACTTATATTCAATTCGTTTGCTGTCGAAACTTGCTGCGACCGGCTAACCATTTACGATGGTCCAACTACTTCGTCGCCGATAATTGGTTCTTACGTCAATGATCCGGGCATCATCACGGCATCTAACAGTACGGGAACACTCACCCTGCAATTCAGCACTGACTACAGCGTAACAAATACTGGTTTTGAAGCAGCTGTTTCCTGTATAGTTCCGGCCGCCATGCCGGATCTTGTGCCGCTCTCATCCACGAGTAATCCGTCTTCCGCAACAACTGGTAGCACCATAACCCTTGTTTCGGCAATCAGAAATCAAGGAAGCGTTACGGCCACTAGCAGTACGTTAAGTTATTACCTGTCAACCAACACTACCTTAGACGCTTCTGACCTGGTATTGGGCAGCGTGACAGGTGGTGCGCTGGTACCTACCCAGACTGCCGTACGTGGCGGACAATTTACTATTCCGAACACCGTTATGACGGGTAGCTACTACCTATTGCATGTAGCTGACCCACAAAATAGTGTTTCGGAAAGTAGCGAAACCAACAACGTTACTTTTAGTAACCTGTTTGTAACGTCGCCGATGCTTCCCGATTTGCTGATTGGACAAGCAGCACTCTCGAATAGTGCAGTGGTAGCTGGCAGTGCTATTAGCGCTAACTGTCTGCTGAGTAACCAAGGCAACACTACGGCCGCACAGAGCGCCATAGGCTATTATCTCTCAACTGATGCTGTATTTGGGAGCAATGATGTTTTCCTGGGCAACTCACAAGCTGGACTTCTCGGACCGAGTGCATTGCAGCCAATGGGTACTTCCCTCATCATCCCTGCCAATACCGTATCTGGCTCTTATTACGTGTTGTTTGTAGCCGACCACGTAAACAACATTGTCGAAAGCAACGAAACCAACAACGTAACGTCCCGCTCGTTAGCCATTGGCATTGTGCAAGGCATGCGCGACGAGCAACTGGCCGGTCTCACGTTGAGCGTATTTCCGAATCCGGCCGCCGTTGGCAAGCACTTTACGGTGCAGTTGGCGGGTACGAGCAATGGCAAAACAGCCGATCTGACTCTTTACGATGCGCTTGGTCGGCAAGTAAGCCAGCAGAAGCTAACCCTTAATAGCCGGATGGACCCCGCTACGTTCGATACGCAGACGCTGAGCCCTGGAATATATGTTCTGCGCCTAACCGGAGCAGGGCTCAATGCTACTCGGCGTATTATAGTTGAATAGTACAACTATGTAGCACAGGAGGCTTGTTTCTGTTATAGCTTCCGGTGAGACTAGTTATCGGCGGTGGGTAGTCGAGTTCGATAGAACTGGCTAGCCACCGCCGATTTGCGTTGAAAGAACAAGGGACGGACTAGTTGAGTTGACAATTGTACTCTTTTGCCTTTTCTATTTTTATGGAACAGATAAGTTCGTTTCTAGCTCCTATTCGCGTCTGCCGGTTGATAGTTATGGGTTTGCTATTGTTAATAAGCAAGCCAATAGGCGCCGAACCCTCCGCGCCCCGCCTCACGCAAATACAAGCGGCCCGACAGTTTTTGCTAACCCTGTTACGCGGTGAGTTTCAAGCAGCCCACCGCATGCTCGCACCTGAGGTAGGCTCGGCTCTGACACCCGCTCGGTTTCGAGCGGTGGCTCAGCCACTTTACGAGCAAGGGCGTCGTTTCGGACCTGCCATTGACTTATATAAGCTCGGGTTTCGTCTTCGCGACGGACAGGCTCCACAGTCGTTTGTCGCTTTCATGTTTAAAGCGGATACGTTAACTGCCCGCCCCAAAGTGCAACTCGACGTAACGTTCCGTGACTCCACCACTAGGCAGATACTAAGCTTCGGGTTGATACCGCTAGCCACTCCGGTCCGCTGATTTATCCCGGCCAGGAAATTTTACCCATGGTCACGGCTGGCACCCGTTGCCGGCCAACTCCTATTGAAATGGGTTGACCAGCCACCGCCTCGTTGGCGAGAACAGCAAATAAAAGGGCTTCCTTGGCATCGGGTAGGACGCCTAGTTCTTGGGTTGTAGCAAAGCGACAGTCTGGTAAGTGCCGCCGCAAAGCCGATAGTAGAGTTGGATTGTGAGCCCCGCCACCACTGGCGTATACAGCCAAAGCCGGCCGGTTACCAAACGCCTGGGTAACAGCCTGCGCTACGCTTATGGCGCTTAACTCCGTCAAAGTAGCGAGTAAGTCTTCCAACTTTAAACCCGGGGTGCCGCTACTTGCCTGTGCCTCCCTTAAATATAGTGGTCCAAACAATTCGGGACCAGTGGTTTTAGGCAGCGGAGCGGTAAAGAAAGAATGCTTCAGCAGTGCCTTAAGCAATTCCTCATGCACCTGACCAGCTGCTGCCAAGCGACCATCTTCGTCGTAAGCTAGGTCCGGGCGGTAGGCACGTATGGTGGCGTCGAGTAAAGTATTGCCGGGCCCGGTATCAGTGCTGAAGGCAGCGCTAGCATCTTGGGTGGTGCGGGGCAGATACGTAAAGTTGGCAATACCACCTAAGTTCAGCAGCAGCCGCTCCTCACTGGGGCTGCCAAGCAATAGATAATCACCATACGCAGCCAATGGCGCCCCTTCGCCGCCGGCCGCGAGGTGCTTTTGTCGGAAGTCGCTCACGGTGATTATGCCGGTGCGGACGGCTACATGGTCGCCATCACCAAGTTGCAGGGTGGCGTTGAGGGGAAAATCGGGGCGCTGATGCTGATGGTAGGGAGCGTGGTATACCGTCTGACCATGGCTGGCAACCAAGTCGATGGCGGCAGGCTCGATTTGCCAGTTACGTAGGCAGGCTAACACCATATCGGCATGCAGCAAGCCTAGCCACGGATTCAGCAGCGTCACGTACTCCAAGCTTACTTGGCCGCCCGCAAATACCTGCCGGATGCGGTAGCGTACGTCATCGTCATACGGTACCGTTGCAAACTGCTCTAGCGTTAGTTGCGTGCTTAGCCCATGCCCGTGCACATCACACAGCGCCACATCCAGCCCATCTAGCGAAGTGCCCGACATCAACCCAATGATGCGCCGACTGGGCTGTAAAGCAAGTTGGTAAAGCCGAGCGAGATGCAGATTCATATGTTTTGTACTGTTTACTACTGCCTAGCCATAGCCGAAACAATTTATGTACTCTTTATTGCCACTGGCTGGGCATCAGGCCTTGTTGATGGTTACTTACAAGTTAGCAAAGCCCAACAGCAAACCGCCCTGCTAAGTAATAGCAAGGCGGGTAGTAGGATGCTAAATATCCTCAGGCTTCTTAGGTAAATATGCGTCTGTGGAAGTGTTTGAATGCTTCAAGGAATTGAACTTGGCTTATGGCTACTCGATCCTTTTGCCCGTCATGGCCTGCTTGATAGAGATGTTCATTACCCGCTCTGCATAAGGGCTGGTAAGAGCCTCTAATTCGTCTACTGCTTTCAGAATGGTGTCTTTCTCTTTGGTTTCGAGCGCCTCACGTAAGTTTTGAGTGGCGGCCGCAGTAAGTGTTATTTCATCTTCGGTTAGGTGCAAATGATTTTTCTCCACAAACCGCTCCACTTGGTACAGCATCTGCTCGGCCACGGTGCGCGCTTCAATTACCATGCGGGCTGCCACGTCTTCGCGGGCAAACGTGAGCGAATCCATGAGCATCTTTTCCACCTGGTCGTCGGTGAGGCCGTATTGGGGTTTGATTTCAACGGCTTGGCTGGTGCCGGAACGTAGCTCAATAGCTTCCACCTTCAATATACCGTCGGCGTTCAGAATGAAATTCACATCCACCTTAGGCAACCCGGCAGGCATGGCAGGAATGCCGCGCAGGTCGAATTCCGCTAGCTTACGGTTTTCACTCACCAAGTCCCGCTCACCCTGGTACACCGATATCTTCAAGTTCACCTGCCCGTCCACGCTGGTGGTGTACTGACGGCCCGCTTTGGTTGGAATCTTCGAGTTGCGCGCAATGATAGGGTCCATAAGGCCACCCAGCGTTTCAATGCCCAGCGTGAGCGGCGTCACGTCGAGCAGCAACACGTCGCGGCGGTTGCCGCCCAGTATGTCGGCCTGAATGGCGGCCCCCAGGGCGACTACTTCATCGGGATTGAGAGAGTTGTTGGCGGGCTGCTGGAAGAACTCGGATACTGAATCATAAACGAGCGGCACACGCGTAGAACCGCCAACCAGCAGCACGGCATCCAGATCCTTCGGCGTGAGCTTGGCATCCGCAAGCGCCTGTCGGCACGAAACGATGGTCCGGTCCACTAGTGGCCTCACCAAGCCGTTGAATTCCGGTTTAGTGAGGCGCAACACAAGGCCATCGAAGTTGGCGCCAAAGTCATCGTGCTGGCTCAGGTATTTTTTCGCGGCCTCGGCTAACAGCCGTAGCTCTTGTTGCAGCGGCACGTTTTGAGTCAGGGTGGACTCTAGCTGATACTGCGTAATCCAGTGGTTGATAATGGCGCGGTCTAGGTCGTCACCGCCCAAATAGGTGTCGCCGTTGGTGCTCAGTACCTCGAAAATACCTTGCTGAATGCGCAGAATGCTTACGTCGAAGGTGCCGCCGCCGAGGTCGTACACAGCTACCGTTTTTTCTTCGTCGGGGGAGAGACCGATGCCGTAGGCCAATGCCGCAGCGGTGGGCTCATTCACTATACGCAGCACTTCCAGGCCCGCCAGGCGGCCGGCGTCGCGGGTGGCTTGCCGCTGCGAATCGTTGAAGTAGGCAGGTACTGTGATAACTGCTTTGTTGACGGGCGTCTTGAGCGCATGCTCGGCGCGGGCTCGCAACTCTTTCAGAATTTCTGCCGATAGCTCGATAGGAGAGTAGAACTTCTCACCGACCCGGATTTTCACTAGCCCTTCCGAATTGTCATCAATCACCTTGTAGCCGAGGTCGGAAGCATGCCCACCGAGGTCTTTGTAACTCTTGCCTAGCAGGCGCTTCACCGAGTAAATCGTGTTCTGCGGCTCAGTGAGTAGATACTCCTTGGCGTCAGTGCCTACAATAGGGGTTTCACCGCCAACTGGAAAATGCACCACCGACGGGACGATGGTACCACGGCCCTGGTCGTTGATGGCCAGCGGCTGCCGCGTATCAGGATGAATGTAAGCTACCAGCGAGTTGGTGGTACCTAAATCGATGCCGACGATGATTTCTTCCTGCTGTATACTTCCAGTGGAAAGGTTGATTGCAACTTTGGCCATGCGTGAAAAGGCAGAGCGCCGGAGCGCGCTAGGTGGGCGAAACGGAACCCGACAATAACTTAACTATCGGCCCGCGCGCAATCGCAAAAATAGCGAAGAAATAGCGGGGCAGTGGTTTCACTGTCTATGAGCTAGTTATTTCAAGGCTAAGTGCAAACGATTGTGCATAATTTAGGGTAAGCAATCCAAATACGGTTGGGCTTGCGTAAGGCTTAAGAAATTACAACTACCTTTTCAGGGCCTTGAATACTTCTGCGTTTTCACTTCGCAAACCACGCTGATTTTCGGGCTGTTACGAACGGTCATTCGCTCCGCTTTCTTCCTATTGCCTCTTCCTGATTTGCTTTTAAACCTACTGGATTTCTGGTGGGCTGGTTACCTATTTTTTCATCTTTCCCCATTTTTATCATGAAGAAAAGCCTTACCCGTCCTATTCTTTCTTTGGCATTCGCTACCACGGCTGTGGCGGGCATGCTGGCTTGGAGTGGACAAAACACCCACTTAGAAGCAAGTAGCCACCGCGAAGCTCCCCTTATTGCCGATGACCCGCTGGCCGACAACACGGACTTATACGCCTTCCGCGACCCGGTCAACTCGGAGATGATCAATATCATCGCCAATTACATACCGTTGGAGTTGCCCCAGGGCGGCCCTAACTACAATACGTTTGGCGAGAACGTCCGCTACGAGATTCATATCAAGAACTCGACGACGGTTAACCCAACGGGTGACAACATTACCTATCGTTTCACCTTTACGCGGACCAACCAAGACCCGACCACCTTCTTCAACATCCGGCTTGGGCAGCAAAACCTGAAAACCACGTACATCTGCGAGAAAAGCGTAAATGGTGGGGCTTTCACAACTATTGTTACCAACGGTGTGGTGCCTCCGCCCAACATCGGGCCGCGCTCCATTGAAAGCGCCGCTGGCTTGAATTCGCCCTACACTACCTTGATGACCAATGCCATTCAGACGGCAGGTGCGGCAAGAGTTTTCTGTGGCCCCGTAGACGACCCGTTCTTCGTAGACCTGGGCGGTATTTTCGATTTGGGTGGCGTGCGTACGGCTAACGCCCGCGACGGGGTAGCCCGCAAAAACACCCACGCTATTGCGCTGCAAATTCCAATTTCTGAATTGCAGAAAGACGGTAAGACCGGCGCAATGGCTGCTAACATTCTGGATTCGGATTATATAATTGGGGTGTGGGCTTCGGCCAGCCGCCCAGCCATGCGCACGCTCAACGTAGACGGTACGCAAACGCACACCGGCAACTGGGTGCAGGTATCGCGCCTGGGTATGCCACTTACCAACGAAGTAATCATTCCAATAGGTGGCAAAGACGGCTGGAATGCCCGCACCCCCGGCGCGGAGCGGGCTTTGGATGACGACTACTTCACCAACCCTGAGCTAGGCCTCTACATGGCCGATAACGTGCCAGTAGCCCCTGCCGCGCCCAAGCCTGCCGGGCAAACCTACTACGGCGAAGCCGTTCCGGGTCTGGCGGCGTTGCGCATTCAGTCCAACTCGCTGCAACTTGGTTTCGACTTCCGCAACGGTGCCGATGGTGCTTCGGGCCTGACGCCTGCGCAGCGGGCTGGTACCGTTTTCGCTGATCCAACGTTCGGGCCGTACTTGCTGCGCGCTGGCAAGCCTCGTTCGGTGGATATTCTACCTATCTTTCACACGGGGGTGCCTAACCTGCGGCCTTATCAACTGGCCACTGGCAAGGCTGGTAATCCGCTGGCAGCTGGCAAGCCGTTCATCAACAACTTCCTGCCCGTTATCGGGGATATGCTGCGCCTGAACATGGCGGTGCCGACCACTCCGCGCAACTCCGCCGCCTTTAGCTCGGAAGGATTGCTAGCCGCTGCCGTTGCTGGTCTGACTGTAGCGCCTTACAACACAAATTCCGACCTGGAATTCATTCCTAACATGGACGGCTTCCCGAATGGCCGCCGCTTGGAAGATGATGTAACCCGGATTGAGTTGCAAGCCGTGGGGGGAGCCGTATTGGCCGCCGTTGGCTTGTGGTACGACGATTACACCGCCGGTAGTGCGAACCCCGTGACAGCGCAACTTGGCAACGTAGTAGGGTTTCGCACGGGTATCGAGTTCAATGACACTACATTCCGGTCGGCTTTCCCTTACCTACAGACTCCCTGGGCTGGCACAACAGCGCAGCGCGTAGCTCTTTCTCAGCGTTCCCCTACGGGCGGTTTAGGCTTGCAAGTGAGTGCTGTGGCATCGGTGCAGGCGTATCCTAACCCCGTGGTAGATCAAACTACGTTCCGCTACGAAGTAGGGGTGAAGAGCAACCTCTCGCTGGTAATTACCGACCTGACGGGCCGGCAGGTAGCCACGCTCATCAAGCCGAAGGAGCACAAGGTGGGTACCTACGAGTACACTTGGCGGGTGCCGGCATCGGTAGCCGCTGGCACGTACGTGGCTACGTTCTATAGCGGCGCTACGGTATTGCAATCGGTGAAGGTGGTGCGCGAGGCGCGCTAGCGTGAAACTATAAACCTGTGAGATGGTGAGTTTGATGTTCCACTTGCGCACATTGCGTGAAAAGAATGTTGAACTCACCATTTCATTGCTTTACCTCATCGCTCTACCTTTTTCGTAACTCAACTTTTACCTGTCCTTGGCTGTGCGTAAATACTTTTACCCCATTTTGCTGGTGAGTTTTGCGGCGGCAGTTGCTGCTCTGTTTGTTTTTCGCAAACCCGAACGGGTTCCGCAGCTCAAAGCGCGCCACGGCGATTTGGCAATAGGCGGCGAATGGGTGAACACGCAGAATGCCGTGGCCGGCCTGCTAGCCAAACTGCGCACCAACCCCGACGACACCAAGTCGGAACTACTGCTGGCGCAGGCCTACATGCAGGAAGCTCGTGTTACCGGTGACCATGGCTACTACGACATGGCCGCCATGGAATTGCTAAACAAGGTAATTCGGAAGGAGCCCCAGAATTTCGAGGCACTGTGTTGCAAAGCTTCGCTCAGCCTTACGCAGCACCACTTCTCGGAAGGACTAGCCTTGGCCGAGGAAGCGGTGAAGCTCAACCCAAGCAATGCCTTTGTCTACGGCTTGCTTTGTGATGCCAACGTGGAACTAGGGCGCTACCCCGAAGCAGTGCGCATGGCCGACAAAATGAACACGTTGCGCCCCGACCTGCGCGCCTACGCCCGCGTTTCGTACCTGCGCGAAATCTACGGCGACTTGCCGGGCGCTATTGAAGCCATGACTATGGCCGCCAAAGCTGGGTTTCCGGGTTTAGAGCAAACGGAATGGGCCCGTATCACGCTCGGCCATTTGTACGAAAACACCGGCGACCTGCAACGCGCCGAACAACAGTACCGAGAGTCGTTGAGTGAGCGGCCAGGTTACTCGTACGCGCTGGCTGGCTTAGGTCGGGTGGAAAAGGCGCGCCGCAAGTATCCGGAGGCCATTGCTTATTTCCAGAAAGCCCGCGCCACGGTGAAAGACTACGCGTTTGCCGATGAGCTAACCGACCTGTACCGCCTCAACAACGAGCCTGCCAAAGCCCAGGAAATGGCCCGCGAAGCCATTGGTATGCTGGCCAATGACGCCCAGGAGGCCGATGATAACGAGCTAATGGGCCACTATGCCGACCGAGAATTGGCTTATGCGTACTTGAAAACCAATGAGCTAGATAAAGCCCTCGAACACGCCAAAATTGAATACGAGCGACGTCCCGACAACATCGATGTAGAAGAAACCCTGGCCTGGGTGCACTACAAGCGCGGCGAGTATGCAGAAGCTGAAAAGCAAATACAGCGCGCCATGCGTATGAAAACCAAGAACCCCACGCTGCTTTGTCGCGCCGGCCTGATTGCCACCAAAACCGGCCGGACCACCGACGGACAGGCCCTCATTCGGGAGGCACTGGCTCTGAATCCTTACCTGAGCCTCGACCTGGCCGACGAGGGCAAAAAGTTCTTGGCAATTAATTAGATAAGACAGACGCCTAGCCTTTGCAGCAGGCAAACAGCAGGCAAAGCAGGTTGGAGAATTTGTTGCCGGTGGTGCGCCGCGGCTTCTGCACTGTCTTTTGCGCCGCCCGCAGAAAGCAATACCCGAACAACTACCACACCGCCAGCACAAGCTGAAACGTATGCTACCTGTCCGCCCACACGTCCGCTATATGCTGCCGCTGCTGTTGCTGCTGCCTGTCCTAGCGAATGCGCACGTGCTGGATGTGGACCTAAGCAAACTCTCCCGTACCGACATCCTCTGGACGTATCTGCAACTAGGGTTCACGCACATTCTACCCCTGGGCCTCGACCATATTCTGTTTGTGCTTAGTATCTTTTTCCTGGAACCGCGCCTCAAGCCCGTGCTCTGGCAAGCTACCGCCTTCACGGTGGCACACTCTATCACGCTGGGGCTGGCTATCTACGGGTTCATTGCGCCGCCCGAGGCCGTGGTGGAGCCTGTTATTGCCCTGTCTATTTTGTTTGTCGCCATTGAAAACATAGTAGTCAACCAGCTCAACCCCTGGCGAGTGGTGGTGGTGTTTGGCTTCGGGCTGATACATGGCTTAGGCTTTGCCAGCGCGCTAACCGGGTTGGGGCTGCCCCGCAGCATGTTCTTCGAGTCCCTGATTTCCTTCAATGTAGGAGTCGAGCTGGGGCAGACAGCCGTGATTCTACTGGCGTGGCTGCTGGTGGGGCGTTGGTTCAGTCAGAAAAGCTGGTACAAACAGCGCATCGTAATACCTGCTTCCGTTGCCATCGGCCTTGTTGCCGCCTACTGGACTGTGGAGCGGGTTTTCTTTTGAGAATACTTATAAGGCCCTAGTGAGTTTGGGTGCTATTGACGCAAATAGAAATTCAAACTCGCTAAGTCGCTATAAACCAGTTCACTATTTCAAGACTTCACCGTCATGCTCCGTAATTGCTTGGTTCTACTGCTGCTCGTGCACTACCTGTTGGTGGTGGGGGCTGGCTTTGTAGGACGGACGGAGCCTGTGCGGCAGCGCGCGGCAGATTACGTGCACAGCGTTAACTGTCAGCAGCAGCACTATCTACAGCTCGACTGCTTCGACCATTGCAACGGCGAGCAGTACGTGCGCGTGAAACCCAATCAGCGCCAGTCGTTGCCACAACTGCTCGACACGGTAAAAGGGCTCGATGTGCACTGCCTGCGCGATACCCCAGTGATAGTTGGAGTGCCCGTTGGAGTAAGCGCCGAAGCGGAAACGAGCGCCGTAGTTTTGTTTCTGCCTACTGGCTTTTCAGGGACCCTCTACGCGCCGCCGCGCTGGGGATAAGAAAGGCACCGGACCTCTGTGGCCGGGCCGCAATAGGCTGCGCTAAGCGGGCCTACTTTCTTATTCTCAGTTCAATCCTACTCCTGCGTGGCTCGCTAGTTAGCCTGCGCTAGGTGGGGGTATTCCGCGGCTATATGAACTTCACTCCTTTACGAATTCTAGTATTCTTGGTGGCTCTGTGTGGGTTAGCGAGAACAACTTCTTTGCGTGCGCAGAATATTGGAACGGCCACCTTGCGCGGTACCGTGGCCGATTCGCTTTCGGGCCAGCCGGTAAGCGGGGTAAGTGTGGGACTCGAAAACCAGCCTAGCGGTACGGCCACCGACGCCCTAGGCAACTTTCGCCTTAGTGGCTTAGCGGCGGGAACGTACACGTTGCGAGTAAGCGCCTTAGGATACGGGGCCCAGCGCGTACCCGTCAGGCTGGTTGCCGGCGAAACCCAAACGCTCAAAGTGGCGCTACCTACCAGAGCGCTAAGCCTGAGCGAGGTGACTGTACGTCAGCCCCGCGACCCTAATCAAAGCTTGGCTGCCATTTCGCACATCGATCAGGTTCTGCGGCCCTTGAATTCAGCCCAGGACTTGCTCCGGCTCGTGCCGGGCCTGTTCATCGCGCAGCATGCTGGTGGTGGCAAGGCCGAGCAAATCTTTATTCGGGGTTTCGATGTGGACCATGGCACCGATTTCGCGGTGAGCGTGGATGGGCTGCCGGTAAACATGGTGAGCCACGGCCACGGGCAAGGCTACGCCGATTTCCACTTCGTGATACCCGAAACGGTAGAACAGTTGAAAGTGTACAAAGGACCGTACACGGCGCGCTTCGGCGATTTTGCCACGGCCGGCGCCGGGGAGTTCTCAACTAAAACCCGCCTCGATAATAGCCAAGTGAAGCTGGAGGTGGGCCAGTTTGATACCCGTCGGGCCCTGGTCATGCTGGATTTGCTAGGCAACAACCGGCACTTGCTTTCCAAGAAATCGGAAAGCGCCTACCTGGCTTCCGAATACTACTTCACCAACTCGTACTTCGATGCCAAGCAGCACTTCAAGCGCTTCAACGGCTTAGGCAAATACACCGGGCAACTATCCGACAAAACGTCGCTCATGCTACTTGGCTCGCATTTCAGCTCGAATTGGGATGCCAGCGGCCAGATACCAGAACGAGGCGTGCGCCAAGGCCTTATTTCGCGCTACGGCAGCATCGATCCTACGGAGGGGGGGCGCACCAACCGCAGCAATGCTTCCGCCGTCTTGACCACGGCCTTACCCCACGATGCCGTGCTGCGCCAGCAGGCTTACTATTCGCGGTACAACTTTGGGCTGTATTCCAACTTCACTTTCTTTCTCAACAACCCCGTTGACGGCGACGAAATCCGCCAAACCGACTCCCGCAACATCTACGGCTACACCGGCACCTACGACCGGGACACGCAATGGGGAAGCCGCACGCTGCACACCACGTTCGGGCTCGGCACGCGCATCGACGCTACCGATGTGGCCTTGCTGAATGCCGTGCGGCGGACGGTAACGGACACCACCATCAGCGGCCGCGTAAACGAGCAGAACATCAATGCGTACCTGGATGAAACGCTCATGCTAACCAACCGCCTGACGGTAAACGCGGCCATCCGAGCGGATCTGTTCCGTTTTCGGTATCGTGACCAGCGCAACGCCGCGGATTCCGTTTCGGGCCGGGCCACGGCGACCCGCGTGTCGCCGAAGCTCAATTTGTATTACCAATTCGCGCCGGAAGTGCAGGTGTTTGTGCGTTCGGGCTTCGGCTTCCACTCCAACGATGCCCGCGGCGTGGTGCGCGACCCGGAAGCCAACGTCCTGCCCCGCGCCATCGGCTACGAGGCCGGCAGCACCTTCAAACCCGTGCCCAGCCTCGTAGTGAACGTGGCCGCTTGGGCGCTGCACTTGCAAGACGAGTTGGTGTACGTCGGTGATGCAGGCATTACGGAAAGCACTGGCCCGACCCGCCGCTTCGGGTTGGATGTGGCTGCCCGCTATCAGCTAACGACCCGCGTATTCGCCGATCTGGATATGAACTACAACCGCGGCCGGCAGGTAGACGCGCCGGCTGGTGCCAACTACATTCCGCTGGCACCTAGTTTTACCAGCATCGGCGGGCTTACACTCAAGGCCCCTAGCGGTGTCAATGCAAGTTTGCGCTACCGCTACATCGACGGCCGTCCGGCCAACGACGATGGCAGCATTACGGCCCGTGGCTACTTTCTGCTTGATGCCGTGCTCAACTACACCCATGCGCGCTACCAGATTGGGGCCACGGCTGAAAACTTGCTAAACGTGGAGTGGAACCAGGCGCAGTTTGCCACCGAAACCCGCCTGCCTACCGAGCCAGTAGGTATTTCGGTAGACGAACTGCACTTCACGCCCGGCACGCCGTTCTACTTGAAGCTGAACGCCAGCATATTCTTCTAACAGGCTATTCCGATAGGCAATGAATTGTATAGGACGGGTTGTCCTTCCGACGCAGGAGGAATCCGGATCAAGTTCTCCTACGATGCTACTCAGATTCCTCCGGCGTCGGAAGGACAACCCGACAACTTGGTAAGCTTGTAGGCGCAAAAGGCAAAATGCAACGCACCGGAACGGTTTCCAAATGGTAACTTGGCCGAATGTTGCAGCGCTTTCGATTCCTAGGTATTGGCCTTGCACTGGCCGTGTGCGCCAGCGGCTGCCAGCTAGCCGAGGGCAACCCGCAAACGGCGCTGGCAGCCGCTCGATCTGGGGCCGAGGCTTTAGCTACTACACCACTAGCCGCTACTGCAACCGAGCCGGATTCGCTGCGCCTCACGCCCCTGCTACCCTTGCCTGCCGTACCTGACTCGTTGCGCCAAGCCGTGCAGATGCTGTATGCTGGGCTAGGCCCAGCGGCGGCCGACCTGCGCCTTGAGGTGCTGGAGCGTGCCTGTGTGGGCTACCTAACCCTACGCCACGCGGGCCGCATCAAGCACCCCAGCGTGCTGGCTGTGGCGGATATGGATTTGCCTTCCTTTAAGCAACGTCTGTGGGTGCTGGACCTAGAAGCTGTCCGCGTGCTGCACCGTAGCCACGTAGCGCACGGCCGCGGCTCGGGGCATCGGCGGGCCTACCGCTTTTCTAACACCATGAAATCTGCTTGCACTTCGCTGGGGTTCTATCGCACCGAAGACACCTATGGCGGCAAGCATGGCCTTTCGCGCCGCCTCCACGGCCTTGATGCCGGCCAGAACTCCAATGCTGAATCGCGCTACGTAGTGCTGCATGCTGCCGACTACGTGAGTGCCGCGTACTTGCGCGAGCATGGGCAAGCTGGCTACAGCCGGGGGTGTCCAGCCTTGCCGCCGGACCAGTATCGCGCTATTATCAAGAGTTTGCCCCAAGGGTCCTGCTTGTTTCTTAGCGGCCCCAGTATGGAGTCGAGGTGGCTGGATGGCGCAGTGGCAGCCCAGCAATTAGCGGCGCACGGCTGGCATTGAGTAGGGAAGATGGCGTGTATGGCACTTGTCATTCCGAGGCACGAGGAATCTGGGTGATGTAGTGGAGTGGCTTAGCTCAGATTCCTCGTGCCTCGGAATGACAAGCCTGCAAGTAATCAGTCACTAGCGCCCGAGAAACAAAGGTGTTATTAGTCAATGACTAACAACGATTAAATAGTAAATAGGGAATTAAGCTTACGCCAGCTATGTTTTAACACCGCAATGCACGGAAATATCTGTGTCAGTGCACCATTCGCACGCACATTGCGTATACTCTTCCCAGATAGCACCTCTTCTCAAAGAGTATTGATCTAAAAAGCAGGGGTAACCCTTTCAGCGCAGATGGAAAAAACAAGCGTAGTATATCGTCAGCGTTTCAAGCGCAGAGCCCGTCGTGTTGCGCGTCGCGTGTTGCCTTTCATGGCCTCGCTGTTTATGGCTACGCCTTTGGCTAGCCCAGTGCTCAACTCCAAGGTGAAAGCAGCTAGCACGGAAGCTAAGTTGCCTACCAACAAAGAGTTGCAGTTAGCTTTCTATAACCAACGCACCCAAGGTTTATACCAGGAACTCGGCCTTGAAAACCAGGGCTTGCGCTTTGATGTATTCGAGAAGGCCTTGACCGGCTATTACAATTTGCAAAGCGAAGGCCGCTTGGCCAACGACAAGCAGTTGCTAACGGTGGTTGACTTCGGCTTGCCAAGCACAGCCAAGCGCTTGTGGGTAATTGACTTAGCGCAAAAACAAGTGAAGTTTAATACGCTGGTAGCGCACGGTCATAATTCTGGCGAAAACGAAGCCACTACGTTTTCCAACAAGAATGAGTCGAACATGAGCAGCCTGGGTTTCTACGTAACCAAAGGCGAATACACGGGCAAGCACGGCCGCTCCCTCAAACTCGACGGCGTCGACGAAGGCTTCAACACCAATGCTCTCGAACGTTCCGTTGTTATGCACGGGGCTGACTATGTGAGCGAAGACTTCATCAAGCAAAATGGTCGGCTTGGCCGTAGCCTTGGCTGCCCTGCACTACCGATGGACCAGAAAGACGAGATAATCGAGGCTGTGAACGGTGGTACTTGCTTGTTTCTGAATGGTCCCGACGAAACCTACTCGTCGAAGTTCTTGAACGAAGACATTGCCATCAATACAATGCTTGCCAACAACAGCTAGTACCAAAAGCTATAACAGAAAGCCCGCCTCTGGAAACAGGGGCGGGCTTTTTTACAACACGCAGTTTACGCCTCGACACATAAGCTCAGTAAGTAGCCACTAACAGGCGTTTTTCGCCGGTGCACAGGAACCCGTTGTGCTCGTGTGTTGCAGGTTGAGCTGCGTGTTACAGTTTTACGCCAAACTTTGCGCCTACACTCTCTAAGTCGCGAACTACAGGGTCGAGTAGAGGAATACCGTCGAGGAGGCGGCGCGCCGCCGTTTCGCGCTCCGGGTCGCCGGGAATAAGAACGTGTTGTCCTTCGGTGGCGCGGGCGTTGCGAAACGTGGTAATCCAGTTGTCCATGTGGGCTTTAAATTCGTCGGCGGGGCGAAAGGCATCCACGCGCATAGCCCCAAAGAAATGGCCGATGCCCTGGCCCACTGGGTCGGCGGGGGGCTGCAAAAATGCCACGAACGGTGGTACCCACGGCCCGTAGTTCGCCCCGGAAAGCACCGCCGAAAAGACATCGACGATACTGCCCAGGCAGTAGCCTTTGTGCGAGCCGGTTTCGCCACCCAGGGGTAGCAGAGCACCGCCAAGCTTCACGGCATCGGCATCATTGGACCCCTGACCGGTAGCATCCTGCACCCACCCATCGGGCACGGGCAGTTGCTTGCGCTGCGCAATTTCCAGCTTGCCATTGGCCGCCGTGGTGGTGGCAAAGTCGGCCACAAAGTCGGGCTGGTTGGCGGCCGGAATAGCAACAGCAATGGGATTAGTGCCCAGCAGCCGGTCCAGCGAGTGAGTAGGCGCTACCAGGGGAGAAGCGTTGGTCATGGCAATGCCAATCATGTCGTGGGCCAGGGCCTTCATAGCGTGATACCCAGCAATGCCGAAGTGATTGGAGTTGCGCACCGACACCCAACCGGTGCCCACCTGCCGGGCTTTCTCAATGGCCACCAACATAGCTTTCGGCCCTACTACCAGGCCCAAGCCCCCGTCGCCATCCACTACGGCCGTACTGGGCGTTTCGTAGGTCACGCCTACGCGCGGAGTGGCATTGATGCGGCCTGCCTCCCACAGCCGCACGTAGCCCACAAGCCGCGCTACCCCGTGCGAATCGATGCCGCGCAAATCGGCGGAAAGCAGCGTCTCGGTGGCCAGCGTAGCATCTGCCTCGGGGCA
Organism: uncultured Hymenobacter sp.; assembly: GCF_964242765.1. Taxonomy (NCBI): domain Bacteria; kingdom Pseudomonadati; phylum Bacteroidota; class Cytophagia; order Cytophagales; family Hymenobacteraceae; genus Hymenobacter; species uncultured Hymenobacter sp. The sequence goes on along the minus strand of NZ_CAXTBM010000019.1, from coordinate 42,798 downwards.
GCCGATGCTTTGGAAAACAGCTTCGGTAAAGGCGAAGAGTTGATTGTAGGAAAAAGTCATAGCAAAGCTACCGCAAGGCAGCACGTAAGTTCGGGACTTGAAACGGCAACGGTAGCGTTGAACCGCTCCTCTAATAGGAGCCTAAACTTACGTCACTTTCCAGAACGGCCGCCGGTAGCGGCTACTGTTGCTGCTGTTGTTGCTGTTGCTCCCAGGTTACGTACTTGCGGTAGGAGTTGATGGGCACAATCGGCTCTTTCACCTCCTGCACGTACACGGGGTCTTCCAGTTCGGCAGGTTGCACTTGCTTAACCGGGTCACCGTTCTCGATGTGGACCGATACCGTGAGGGTGTGCGCGCCGGTGCCTTTGTAGGTGCCTTTGATGGGGGTGCAATCCGAGAAATTACGGCCGATGGCGATGCGCACGTGCCCGTCGTTGACGATGCAGTTGTTGGTGGGGTCGAGACCGAGCCAGCCGTAGAATGGGATATACGCTTCCACCCACGCGTGGGTAGCGCCGGCACCGCGCACGCCTTCTTCCTTGGGGCACACATAGCCGCTCACGTAGCGAGCCGGAATACCGATTTGCCGGAGCATAAACAGCAGCATGTGGGCAAAGTCCTGGCATACGCCTGCCCGCAGCCGCCAGATTTCATCGGTCGGCGTTTCCACGTTGGTCACGCCCCGTTGGTAGCCGAAATTGTCGTACACGTATTCCGACAGCACCAGCGCATTCTTCAGCGGCTTGTCGTTGCCGTCGACGATGCCGCGCAAGGCGTCCTGGATTTCCTCTTGCAGCGTTGATGCCTCGGGAGTGAGAAAGTCCATGTACGCCACATCGTAGCGCAGGCTAACCAAGTTGCGCCATTGGTCTTCGGCCGAAGCCTCGTCCATGGGGAACTGGATGGGGGTGGTAACTACCTCGAGGTTGGAATCAATAACCAGCTCCGAGTGCGGACTAATCACCGTAAACACGCCCACTTGGTTGCCGAAATAATCGGTGAAAAACGCTACGTCCGGGTTGAAGGTGATGGAGACGTCGTGGTTTTTCACCATCAGCCGGTCGTCTTCCAACGGATAAATCATCAGCTGATTGGCGCAGTCGATAACCGGCGCGGCGTAGGCGTAGCGGGTTATGTGCTTGATTTTGTAGAAAGGCATTTGTAAGCTGTTAGCTGATGGCTGAGGAAAGTCAGAACGTCCTAGTTGGATCGGCTTCAAGCCCTAAAAACTAGCTATTGCCGAAGTAATACTTGTTTAACGCATTGGTGACTTCCAGCAGCTCGTTTCGGGTTTGCAACAGAAACTGATCGAGTAGCGCCTCATTACCAGCCTGAAGGTCGCTATACGTTACGCTGTTTTTCACTTTGCCTACCAGAAAACGCAGTTGCTCGTAGCTAGCAGGCAAGCTTTTGTCTTTCAGCCGTTCGCAGCAGCGCACCAATTGGCGAAGGCTGTACGACAACGAGTGCGGAAAATCCTGGTCGTAGATAATCATGTGCAGCACCGATTGCGTGTCCAGGATGCCCTTGTAGGTTTTCGAGTACAGCTCGTGGCCGTAGAGGGCGTACAGCACGTAGCGCAACTCCGGGGCGCCCATGGGGTGCTGCTCGGTCTGCGAAAAAGCGTGCTGGTTGAGCCGGATGATGTCGGTTGTCTGGATGGCGCGTTCCAGGTACTTGCCCATGTTCAGGAATACGTACCCTTCGTCGCGCGGCATGGTGTGCTGCACGGTCCCGGTGAACAGCAAACCCTGCCGGAGCAGTATGTCCAGGCCCGAGACGGGGTCCTCCATAGTGGCTTGGCGCGCTACTTCTTCCTGCCGGATCGTGTGGTAGTACTCGTTGAGGCTCTGCCACACCTCTTTGGTGATGTGGTCTTGCACGGCACGAGCATTTTCGCGGCCGTGCATGATGTTGTTGTACGCCGACACTGCATTCGACTTGTCGAACACCAAGTGCCCGATAATTTGGGCGGTGTCGCGCACGGTTTCGTTGATTTCCTCGCGAGTAAGGTCGCCGTAGTTGTTCAGCAACGGTTTCCAGCCCAGGTACCGGTGCTCGTCTTGCGAAGTGATGTAGCTGATGCGAACCACTTGCAGCATGGACTGGGTGCGTTCCATGTAGCGGCCCAGCCAGTAAATAGTGTCAGCAACGCGACTCAGCATAGGTGAAGTTGTGAAATGAGCAGGTTAAATCTTTCAGCGAAAGCGGGTACTAGATTATGGTGTTCGTGTTACGGTTGCGGGCCGAGCACCCAAGTGTCTTTGCTGCCGCCGCCTTGCGAGGAATTCACTATCAAGGAGCCTTCGCGCAACGCTACTCGCGTAAGGCCGCCGGGCACGATATCGATGCCGGAAGGGCCATAGAGGGCGAAGGGGCGCAAATCGACGCGGCGGGGCTGGAGCACGCCATCAATGTAGCACGGGGTGGAGGAGAGGCTGATGATGGGCTGGGCGATGAAGCTGCGCGGATCGGCGGTAATGGCCGCTTTGAAAGCGTCCATTTCCTCTCCCGTGGCGCTGCTGCCAATCAGCATGCCGTAGCCGCCCGACTCGTTGGTGCGCTTGATAACCATGCGCGCCATGTTGTCGAATACTAGCTGGCGCTTGTCGGGGTCGTCGAGTTGGTAGGTGGGCACGTTTTTGAGGATGGGCTCCTCGTTGAGGTAGTAGCGAATCATGTCGGGTACGTAGCAGTACACGGCTTTATCGTCGGCCACGCCGTTGCCCATGGCATTCACAATAGCCACGTTGCCCTTGCGGTAAGCCCAGTACAGCCCCGACACGCCGAGCGCGCTATCGGGCCGGAAAGCCAGTGGGTCGATATACTCATCGTCGACGCGGCGGTAAATAACATCGACGCGGGTTAGGCCGCGGGTGGTTTTCATGTACACAAAATGGTCGTGCACAATTAAGTCGCGGCTTTCCACCAACCGAATCCCCATTAGGCGGGCCAGCGTGCTGTGTTCGAAGTAGGCCGAGTTGTAGATGCCCGGCGACAGCAACACCACCGTGGCCTCGCTGGCCTGGCGGTTGCCGAGCGCTAGCAGATTCCGGAACAGCAGATCGGGGTAATCCTTAACGGGCTGCACGTTGTTTTTGGGCAGCAGATCGGGGAAGATGCGGTAGGTGATGCTGCGGTTTTCCAGCATGTACGACACGCCCGAAGGCGTGCGCAGGTTGTCTTCGAGCACGTAAAACTCGCCGTCATGGTCCCGAATCAGGTCGACGCCCGCAATGTGGGTGTAGATGTCGTACGGGACGTGGACGTTCATCATTTCCCGCAAAAACTGCGGGCACGAGTATACCAGCGCGGCCGGAATGATGCCGTCTTTGATGATGAACTGCTGGTGGTAGATGTCTTTGAGGAAAATATTCAGCGCCTTGAGCCGCTGCTTGATGCCCGCTTCAATGCGCACCCATTCCTCGTAGTTGAGGATGCGCGGAATGATATCGAAGGGAAATATTTTCTCGATGCCTTCCCCGCTGCTATACACCGTAAACGTGACTCCCTGGCTCAGAAACAGCTTTTTGGCTAGCTCTACCTTGCGGGTCATTTCCGTTTCCGGTAGGTTTTCAATGGCCGTCACAAAGTTGCGGTACTCGGGACGAATGTTTTCGGTTTGGAACATTTCGTCCCACACGTTGGCCTGTTCCCGGTAGGAATGAAGAAGCGAGGTGGATTGCATACGGCAGAAGAAAGAAGAAAACGGAAAGCCACGAACCCAAAGACAGCAAACTAGGAAACGGCTGCTCTAATAGCAGTTGCTACGCTTGAGTTTGTGAGGGGCTAAGGCAGGAATTAAGTGAATAAAATGCGAAAAGCCTTTTATTTTCTGGTGAACTTCCTGTTTTTTTATGTGATTTTGACCTGATACTGCCATGTGCTTAAGGGGTTAAGTGAGAAATCATAGATTCTATTAATTACCACGGTGTAGCTACCTGCGCAAGCTGTTTTGGGTGCGATACGCAACTCTCTATCTTGGCTTCTATCCGTTTGCCTCAGCATAGGAAAACAAACTTCCTGGCTACCTAGGCTTGCACCCAGCAGCTTTACGTAAGCATCCGTACACAAGTGCAACTCTTGCCTGACCTTCTCTTCCGACCACATGCAACTTTTCAAGTGTACCCATTGCGGCCAACTGCTGTATTTCGAAAACGATAAATGCGAAAAGTGCCACTATCCACTGGGCTTCGAGAGCCAGCAGTTGCAATTGCTGCCCCTCGTACCGGAGCCCGATGGCTATACCTTCCGGCTGTACGGAGCAACCGAGCATACGGCCCCGACTTATACGTACTGTCCCAATCACGCGGAACAAGCTTGTAACTGGTTGGTGCCTACGGGAAACGCCACGCCCTTCTGTACGGCCTGCGCCCTCAACCATACCATTCCCAACCTAGAGAAACCCGAGCATCGGGCGCGGTGGCGACGGATGGAAGTAGCCAAGCACCGACTCGTCTACAGCTTGCTCCGCATGGGTTTGCCCGTAGTGAGCAAAGCCGCCGATCCAAAGCAGGGCCTCTGGTTCGACTTCCTGGCCGACTCCAATCCGGAGGGGGGCGAAAGAGTAATGACCGGCCACGACGAAGGCCTTATTACCATCAACATTGCCGAAGCCGACGACATCGAGCGGGAAATGGCTCGTAAGGCCATGGCCGAGATGTACCGCACGCTACTCGGCCACTTCCGCCACGAAGTCGGCCACTACTATTGGGACCGGCTCATCGACAATACGCCGCACCTAACCGAATTCCGGGCGCTGTTCGGGGACGAGCAAGAAGACTACGGCGAGGCCCTCAAACGCCACTACGACCAAGGGCCGCCCGCCGACTGGGCGCAGCACTTTATCAGTTCCTACGCCAGCAGCCACCCCTGGGAAGATTGGGCCGAAACATGGGCGCACTACCTGCACATCGTCGATACGCTGCAAACTGCCCACGCGTTTGGATTGAGCGTGAACCCGGTGGTAGCAGAAACCCACCACCATCTGCAAACCGTCATCGAGGAGGAGCCCTACGAGCAGGACGACTTCCACCACATCATGGATCAGTGGCTGCCGCTCACCTTCGCCATGAACAGCCTCAACCGCAGCATGGGCCAGCCCGATTCTTACCCCTTCATTATTCGCCCTGCCGTGGTGGAAAAAATGGCCTTTATCCACCGTGTCGTCAGGAAGTAGACATTGTCTGCTTAAGCTTGGAACGTTTAGCCAAGTTAGTTCTAGAACGAAAAGCGCTGGCGTAGGCCGTTTAGCTCTGTTCCATCATTTCGGCCAGCAAGCCTTCTTTCAAGGCGAATGCGGACGTGCGAATACGGGTGATACCGGAGAAGCCCAACACGAAATCAAATAGAACCGAGGCCACCACGAGCATATCCGCCCGCATGGGCAGGATGCCCGGTATGGCTTTGCGTTGCTCGTGGTTGCCACCAAGTAATTGGCGGTAGCTGTCTTGGAAGCTGCTCATAGCTAGTTCGGTGCACGGCGGCAGTTCCGCTTCCGTGCGCAACTGCCCGATTTGCATATCCGCCAGGCTGTCGAAGCTGCCGGAAGCTCCAATCACCGCCACGGGCTGGTACTGTTGCACAGCAGCCACCAACGGGGCCAGCACCATACTTAAATGGGCTTGCTCCGCTGCCACGGCCGTAGCGGGCATAACACCGCTAGGGTCCGGAAAAAACTTGTCGAGCAGTCGCTGCGCGCCAATCTCAAAGCTCTGCTTCCAGAAGATGGTCGTCTCGTCGGCAATAATAAATTCCACCGAGCCCCCGCCAATATCCACTATCAGGTTGCGCTCGTTGCCGAGTGGTACCGCCTGCCGCACGCCTTTGGTAATGAGTTCCGCTTCTCGTTCGCCCGGAATAATTTCCACCCGAATCCCGGTTTGCTCGAAAATAGCTTGCACTAGCTCAGGACCGTTACGCGCCACGCGTACGGCGCTGGTAGCCGTTGCGCGTACTTCCGTCACTTGATGCAATTCAATTTCTTCCTGGAAAGCATCTAGGGTGTGCAAGGCTCGCGCATAGGCCTGTGGGGTAATCTCGCCTTTGCTGATGCCGCCCTCTCCGAGCCGCACGCCTACTTTGGTACGCAGCAACACGAGCGGTTCGGCGTGCGGTTCTTTGGGCAGCTCCACAATCAGCAAGTGAAACGTGTTGGTGCCCATATCAATCAGGGCGAGGCGACGGTGAGAAGGATGCTGCATTATGTAAGGTATACGCTCAACGTAAGATTGGCACTCCTTTCTGTCCTTCCTAAGAGCCGCGCACAACCTTATCAACCCTCAACAAGACGTACACACGCCTGCTATTTTTTCAGGATAAGGTTGCGCGCGGCTCTTAAGAGAGGATAGATGTCTAGTTATTGAACTTGCTTTACGTGGCAAACCGGCAGAACGTACCGAGTGGCAACTTGCGTGCCCCAGCGTCGTGCAGGTAGATTTCTCCAATCTCGCGTTTCTCGCGCATTGCTGGGAAAATCTCGCCTACGAGGTTATCCAAAATCAAAGCGGAGAAACCTAGCGAGTACAAATTGACAAGAAAGAAATGATCGGTGGGGTCAAGCAGCTCTTTACAGAGCTTAAGCATTTCGTTTAGTTCGTCTTCGAGCTGCCATTTCTCGCCGTTCGGGCCGCGGCCGTAGGCGGGCGGGTCGAGGATGAGGCCTTGGTACTTGCTGCCGCGCTTCACTTCGCGCCGCACGTATTTCATGGCGTCTTCTACCAGCCAGCGCACCCCGTCGAGGTTGCTGGCCTCCATGTTGTCGCGGGCCCAAAAGTTCACTTGCTTCACCGAATCCAGATGCGTGACATCGGCGCCGGCTGCGCGGGCAGCTAAGGTGGCGGCGCCAGTGTACGCAAACAGGTTGAGTACGCGGGGGACGGCCGCTTTGCGCTTGCGGGTTTGCTGGTAGATAAATTGCCAGTTAGGGTCTTGCTCGGGAAACAGGCCTACGTGCTTAAAAGACGACATTCCCAGCCGAAACCGCAGCTTCAAGTTGTCGGGCCGCTCGTAGCCAATCACCCACTGCTCGGGCGTGCCGGGCTTTATTTTCCACTGGCCGCGCTCCTGGCTGCCTTTCTCGCGGGTGAACGTGGCGTGGGCGCGCTGCCATTCGCTGGCGGGTAGGTGCGGGTCCCAAATGGCCTGCGGCTCAGGACGGGCCAACAGGTGCTGACCGAAACGCTCCAGCTTCTCGAAGTTGCCCGCGTCGAGCAGTTCGTAGTCGGACCAGGGGCTGGTGGTAAGGAAAGTGTACATGCAGAAACAGGTTGGGCGGCAAAGGTACGTGGAGTTGCTAGTTGGTAGCGTGGTTTCGGCGTAGCGTGCCGCTCGAAGCGCAAGGTTCGCGCTGCCCCACGCTGGCAATTGTCAGTGGTTATACGCTTTGCCATGCCACTTCTCGTATTTTAGACACCCTGCCTTCGCTTACCACATTCAACAACCAAGCAACCCATGTCTGAACCCGAACGCATTGCCGACCAGCTTCGCCGCGCCTTCGACGGCGATGCGTGGTCCGGGCCTTCACTCCACCAAACCTTGGCTGGTATCACGGCCGCGCAAGCTGCGGCTTATCCATGGGCTGGTGTGCACAGCATCGGCGAGTTGGTGCAGCACCTTACCACCTGGACCGTCACGGTAGCGCAGCGGGTTGAAGCTCGAAAACTCACGGAAATGACCCGTGAAGATTGGCCTTCTTTTTCGGTTGCAGTAACTGAAGTAGCCTGGCCGCAAGCCCGACAAGAGTTGCGGGAAGCGCACCAGCACTTGCTTGGTATCACGGAAGCACTGCCAAGTTCGGAACTGGATACGGTGCTTGGCGATGCGCGGGAACGGGCCGATGGTTCTGGCGTATCAATCTACGTCTTACTGCACGGCACCATTCAGCATTATCTTTACCACGCTGGGCAGATAGCCCTGCTACGCAAATTCGTCTGACTCTTTTCCCGTGACACTTTCCTTTCATAAATACCAGGGCACCGGCAACGACTTCGTGATGGTGGACGACCGCGCCCACCGCTTCGACGAAACCAACCACGCCCTCGTGCACCACCTCTGCGACCGGCGCCGCGGCATCGGGGCCGATGGCCTGATCTTGCTCCGCCAGCACCCGGAATACGATTTCGAGATGGTATACTTCAACGCCGACGGCCATTTAGGCTCGATGTGCGGCAACGGTGGCCGCTGCACTGTCGCCTTCGCCAAGCAACTCGGCGTCATCGAGCGCAATACGCATTTCCTGGCTGCCGATGGTTTGCACGAAGCGCAGATAGAAGCAGATGGCACGGTGCATTTGCGCATGCAGGACGTAACTGGCCATCAGCAAATCGAGGAGCACGGTGGTGTGTTTCTAAACACTGGTTCGCCTCACCTTGTGCGTTTCATGCCTGCCAGCACTTTAAACGACCTGAATGTGTTTGCCGAAGGCCGCGCCATCCGCTACGGCGAGCTTTTCCGAGAGCAAGGAACCAACATCAACTTCGTAGAAGTGCCCGAAACCCCCGATTTGCCTTGGCAAGTGCGTACCTATGAACGCGGCGTGGAAGACGAAACGCTAAGCTGCGGCACCGGCGTCACGGCAGTAGCACTAGCGGCTTCGCAGCACGGCGCGCAGAGTCCCGTGCGCCTGCGCACACCTGGCGGCGAGCTGCGCGTCACCTTTGAAGTGAAGGCTGATGGCGCTTTCACCAACATCTTCCTGATCGGACCCGCGCAACGGGTGTTTGAAGGAACAGTAGAAGTGTAGGCAAGCAGAACCCCGATTAAAAAACGAAAAGCTCAATCCCTTCCACTTTATAACTCTCGTTTTTGTCGTTAACTAAGCAGCCGACCCATGAAGATAGTCTTCACGGGTCGGCTGTTTTCTATAAGCACACGGCTGTTACGGTTGTCGGTCGCCGCCGGTAAATTCCAGCATCCAGCCCGGATATTCGGGACTTAGCTTGCTAACCTCATCCAGCTGTTTCAACTCTTCGGGAGTTAGTTGCACGTCCACCGATTTAAGGTTGTCTTCTAGCTGTTCCATTTTCTTGGCTCCGATAATTACGCTCGTAACCACGGGTTGATGCAGCAGCCAGGCCAGTGCTATTTGAGCAACGGAAACGCCTTTGGTTTCGGCCAGAGGGCGCAATACGTCCAAGATGTCGAAGGCTTTTTCCTTATCGACTGGTGGAAAGTCGAAGTTCAAGCGGCGGGCGCCTTCTTCGCTTTGTTGGTCGCGGGTGAACTTGCCACTCAGGAAGCCCCCAGCCAGCGGGCTCCATACCATCAACCCTACTTTCTGGTCTTGCAGGAGCGGCACCACTTCGCGCTCCAACTCACGGCCGGCAACAGTGTAGTAGGCTTGCAGCGACACAAACTTTTCCACCTGATTGTAGGTGGAGTAGCCGAGCGCCTTCATCAGCTGCCAGGCCGCCAAATTGCTGGCCCCGATGTAGCGCACCTTGCCGCTGCGCACCAGATCATCGAGGGCGCGCAAGGTGTCCTCTAGCGGGGTCAGTGGGTCGTAGCTGTGGATTTGGTAGAGGTCGATGTAGTCGGTTTTCAACCGTTTCAGGGAGCTTTCCACTTGGTCGAAGATGTGCTTACGGGTTAGCCCCGCCTGGTTGGGTCCCTCGCCCATCTTGCCGCGCACTTTGGTGGCCAGCACCAGCGAATCGCGCGAGACACCCAAGTTGTGGATGGATTGGCCGGTTAGTTCTTCCGACAAGCCTTCCGAGTAGACGTTGGCCGTGTCGATGAAGTTGATGCCCGCCTCTATGGCGCGCCGTATTTGCTCGTCCACAGCTTGCTGATCCAGCGCGCCGATGGCGGCAGCCCAGCCTCTGCCGCCATAAGTCATTGTGCCCAAGCACAGCGCCGATACTTTCAAGCCGGTGTTACCCAACAGGTTGTATTTCATGATAAGTAGTAAGAAAAGCTGAGATGAATCCTGCATAAGCTGCCAGGTAGACGGGACGATGAAACAAAGCAGAAACTTCACCTACCACCCCTTCGCCCCGATGCATGTAGGTACATTACGTAAAAACCGCTGCAAAGCAGGTTGTTTCGTGAATAAGTTTGTGTTGTATTACTCACATCTACTCGAACTGCTTCGGTGAGGGTGGTTTTATTCTGTGGCTTTCGGCATTTATGCTTCACGACAACCTTATTTTTTTGCGGGCTCTGGAAGCAGAAGACCTCGACTTTCTGTACACGCTGGAAAACGACTCGTCTTTATGGCCCGTTTCCGACGCCGTGACCCCAATCTCACGCTACACGTTGCAGAAATATTTAGATAACGCTGGCGCCGATTTTCAAGAGGTACGGCAACTACGCCTTGCAATTTGCGTGGTGGCCGACGAGCGGGCAGTGGGTACTGTGGACTTGTTTGATTTCGAGCCACGCCACCAGCGGGCCGGAGTGGGAATTGCCGTCTTGCAAAACGAGCGGGGGAGAGGCTACGCGCAAGCAGCGTTAAACCTGTTGAAAACGTATGCCCGCCACACGCTGCACCTGCATCAACTATTTTGTACCATCGGCGCGCGCAATAGCATTAGCCAGAAGCTGTTTGAAAGAGCTGGATTCCAATTCGTAGGCGTGCGTAAGGACTGGTTGCGCACAGCCGAAGGTTGGCAAAATGTGGTAGAATACCAGTGTTTATTGGACATATAAAGGGATAATTAGTAGAAGCGCTAAGGTTGAGCTTTGTCAGTTATATAGAATTATGTATGTATAATAGCGTTCAGCTCAGAAAGTTGTTATTACACTCTGAATATGAATTTTTAATGTAAATCTTACTAATTATAGGCTTATGTGGTTTTATAGTTGAACTTATCAGCTATATTGATTCTCATAATGGCTGTGTATCCTTTTCTTAAGGACTAGCGTATAATCTAGCATCAACCGGGTAGTGACTTTTTAGGCTGCTTTGTAGACCCGATGATGTAACGCTACTTTTCACTTACTACTACTCTATGTCGCTGAATAACCCAGCGCAGGTGACCTCCTCTGCCTCTGACACAAATCTATCCGCTCCTCAAATACCATCCGGACCTTTTCCGGATTTGGTTTGTTTCGCTCATCTTCACTGGGATTTTGTATGGCAACGCCCGCAGCATTTATTAACTCGGTTTGCGCAGTATGGCCGGGTGCTGTACGTGGAAGATGCCTTTGTTCATCCCGATCAGGTAGAGCCTCACCTGGAAATAAAAGAACGGCAGAACGGCGTGAAAGTGGTTGTGGCGCATCTGCCCCACGGACTGAGCGAGCAAGCTGCTGACGCAGCGCAGGCCAAGCTACTAGCCGAGTACTTCAAGAAGGAAAACTTCAAGCAGTACATTTTCTGGTACTATACCCCGATGGCGCTCAACAAGTCGTGGGATTTCCAGCCTATACTCACCATCTATGATTGCATGGATGAGCTAGCCAACTTCAAGTTCGCGCCCGCCGGTTTGCGTGAGCGGGAACAAGATCTTTTCCAGCGGGCCGACTTGGTATTTACGGGTGGCTACACCATCTACGAATCCAAAAAGCTGCAACACGCCGATGCGCACCCGTTCCCGAGCAGCATCGACAAAGACCACTTCGGGCAAGCCCGTCAGTTGATGGACGACCCCGCCGACCAGGCAGGTATTGCCCATCCCCGCATCGGTTTCTTCGGCGTAGTGGACGAGCGCCTCGACATCGAACTGCTGCGCCAACTCGCCGATGCGCATCCTGAATGGCAATTTGTCATCATTGGTCCGGTTGTGAAAATCAGCCACGATGTACTGCCCCGTCAGCAGAATATCCATTATCTAGGCGGCAAAGACTATCTGCAATTGCCTGCTTACCTGCAGGGGTGGGACGTTGCAACCCTGTTATTTGCCGACAACGAAAGCACCAAGTTTATTTCGCCTACCAAGACCCCGGAATATTTGGCCGCTGGCCGTCCGGTAGTTAGCACGCCCATTCGCGATGTTGTGCGGCCTTACGGGGAGCTAAACCTCGTACACATTGCCGCCAACGCCGATGATTTTGGGCGGGCCATCGAGAAGGCCCTTATTCAAAACCAAGATGCAGATTGGCGGCGCCGGACGGATGAATATTTGGCCACTATTTCTTGGGATCTAACCTGGCAGCAGATGCGGGACCTTATGCTGGCCCGCCTCCAGGCCAAAACCTCTGACGCAGCCAACGAAACGGCAGATTCGTCGCTGGTTTCTGTTTCCTGACTTTCTCTCATCCTCCCTAATCCTTCCAAAACACTCTTAGCTTATGTTCGATTATCTAATAGTAGGGGCCGGTTTTGCCGGCAGTGTGCTGGCCGAGCGCCTGGCAACCCGTTCGAATAAAAAAGTCCTCGTCGTAGACAAGCGCAGTCATATTGCCGGCAACGCCTACGATCATTACAACGAAGAGGGCATCTTAGTCCACAAATACGGACCTCACATTTTCCACACCAACTCGAAAGACGTATTCGAGTACCTATCCAATTTCACTGATTGGCGCCCGTATGAGCACCGCGTATTAGCTTCCGTTGACGGCCAGCTAGTGCCGATGCCTATCAACCTCGATACCATCAACAAGCTCTATGGCCTCTCGCTCAACAGCTTCGAGGTAGAGCAGTTCCTAGAGTCGTTGGCCGAGGAAATTCCCGTTATCAAGACGTCGGAAGACGTGGTAGTAAGCAAAGTAGGCCGCGAATTGTACGAGAAGTTTTTCCGCAATTATACCCGCAAGCAGTGGGGCCTTGACCCTTCGGAGCTAGATAAGTCGGTGACTTCGCGCGTGCCTACCCGCACCAACCGCGACAGCCGCTACTTCACCGATACGTATCAGGCCATGCCTTTGCACGGCTACACCCGCATGTTCGAGAAGATGTTGGATCATCCCAACATCAAGATCATGCTCAACACCGACTACCACGACATCATCGACTTCATTCCGTTCAAGGAAATGATTTTCACGGGTCCGGTAGACGAGTATTTCGACTTCAAGTACGGCAAGCTGCCGTACCGCTCGCTGGAGTTCAAGCACGAGACGCTGAACCAAGAAAACTACTTGGAGGCTCCTGTCGTGAACTATCCCAACGACAATCTCTACACCCGCATCACTGAGTTCAAGGCGCTTACTGGTCAGAAGCACCCCAAAACGGCCATTGTGTACGAGTATCCGAAAGCCGAAGGTGACCCGTACTATCCCGTACCGCAGCCCGAAAACGCCGAGCTCTACAACCAGTATAAGAAGCTGGCCGATAACACGCCAAACGTCCACTTTGTGGGCCGCCTGGCTACCTACCGCTACTACAACATGGACCAAGTAGTGGCGCAGGCCCTGACGCTGTACAAGAAACTAACGGAGAAGAGCGAAGAAGCCGTGAAAGCGGCTACCAAACCTGCCATTACCGGTTCTGCTTCCATCATCGATAAGCTTGTACCGCGCGACCCGGCCAAAGGCAAGCCGTAAGCTAGAGTGGTCTGAAGCGTTTCGCAAGGCATTTGTTTGTCTTGGGCTCGCCACTTCGAGCATTCAACCAGGGGCCTTCTGAGGGTTTCATTCGGAAACCTATAAGGTCTTCTGGCCACATAAATAACTCTCCATGAAAGCTGACGATTTCAGTCGGTTAGCAAGCCTGTCATCTGGTTTCCAGGTAAGACCGTGTACGGTCTTACCTGGAAACCAGATGACAGGCTTGCTTTAGGGCCAGGCAACCTCATCACTTCAAGCAGAGCGAAGTGCCCGGCTTAGTTGACACCAAACAAGCGAAACTATGCCCGATAACAAGGTTGAAATGTGGGGTGGCGTAGAATGTACCATCCGCCGGATCGGCAACGAGTACACGGATCAGCTCGTCAGTAGCGGGCACCGTTACCGTCTCGAAGACCTCGATTTATTTGCCGACCTCGGTATCAAGAAACTGCGCTACCCCGTGTTGTGGGAACAAGTAGCTCCCCATAGTCTCGACGAACCCGATTGGACTTGGACCGACGAGCGCCTGAACCGGCTGCGAGAACTAGGCATTGACCCTATTGTAACGCTGCTGCACCACGGCAGCGGTCCGCATTACACGGCACTCCACCACCATGATTTTGTGCCGGGCCTAGCCCGTTTTGCTGGCATGGTAGCCGAGCGTTACCCTTGGATCAACCACTACACGCCCGTAAATGAGCCTCTTACTACCGCTCGCTTCAGTGGTTTGTACGGCATTTGGTATCCGCACGGGCTCGACGATCAAACGTTCGTGCGAATCCAGCTTAACCACATCAAGGGCGTGAAGGCAGCTATGCTGGCTATTCGGCAAGTGAATCCGCAAGCACAGTTGGTTCAGACGGAAGATCTGGGCAAAACCCAATGCACCCCTGGGCTGACCTATCAAGCCGAATTCGATAACAACCGACGCTGGCTGACTTTTGATTTGTTGTGCGGCCGTATCAATGAGCATCATCCGATGTGGGAGTACCTGCGCAGCAATGGGGCCACCGTGGAGGAACTACTGGAACTGGTTGATCAGCCATTGCCTCCCGATGTGTTAGGCATCAACTACTACATCACCAGTGAGCGGTTTCTGGACGAGAACCACCAGTTTTTCCCAGGTCACCATCGGATCAGCAGCCACGAGCGGCCCGATTATGTGGATGTAGAAGCAGTGCGCGTCCGGGCTGTAGAGCTAACAGGCTTACACGACCTGCTTTTGGAAGCCTGGCAGCGCTATCAACTTCCCTTGGCCGTAACCGAAGTGCACCTCAACTGTACGCGCGAAGAGCAGATGCGCTGGCTACAGCAAGCCTGGAATGCCGCCAATCAGATAAAAGAAGAAGGTATTGATATACGGGCCATTACGGTGTGGTCGTTGCTGGGCGCTTATGATTGGAGCTCTCTACTCACCCAACACGGAGCCCATTACGAGAGCGGTGTTTTTGATATGTCGAGTGGGTATCCCCGTCTTACTGCGCTCTATAAAATGGTGCGCAGCTTGGCACGAGAAGGCCATTATGATCATCCATTGCTGCAATCTAAAGGGTGGTGGGAGCGAGAAGAGCGTTTTCATTTCCACCATCATTGTCCTACCCACCAGACCACCTAAAGCCATGCAAATACTTCCTCCCAATGAGTTGTCAGCGAATCTTTTGCAGCCTGTTCCCCAGCCGCTGCTGATTACAGGTGCTACCGGCACGCTCGGCAAAGCTTTTCAGCGCATATGTTTCACTCGGGGCATTGAAACCGTAATTTTGAACCGCGCTGAGCTTGATATCACCGACGTGCTTTCGGTTGAGAAAGCCCTCGCCAAACACAATCCGTGGGCCGTAGTAAATGCGGCCGGCTACGTGCGGGTAGATGAGGCCGAGAAAGACTTCTTGCGGTGTTACCGCGAAAACGCCACGGGCCCCGCTATTCTGGCCGCTGCCTGTGCCGCTCGCAGCATCCAGTTGCTCACCTTCTCCTCCGACCTCGTATTCGATGGCAACAAGTCGTCGGCGTACGTGGAAAGCGACCAGCCCCGCCCCCTGAATGTGTATGGCAACAGCAAGCGCCTCGCCGAGCGCGACGTGCTACTGCAACAGCCCAACGCCTTGGTGGTGCGAACCAGCGCCTTCTTCAGTTCGTGGGACGAGCACAACTTCGTGTATGCCGCCTTGCGTGCTGGCCAGCACAAGCAAGCTTTCCAAGCTGCCGACGACGTGCTTATCTCGCCCACCTACCTACCCGACTTAGTCAACGTGTCCCTGGACTTACTCATCGACGAAGAGAAAGGCGTGTGGCACCTAGCCAATCAGGGCGCCTACACGTGGGCCGAACTAGCGCGTCTTGCTGCCGACATGGCAGGTATCGATCAGTCGTTTGTGTTGCCGTGCTCGATGCAAGCCTTGGGGCTGCCGGCCGCCCGGCCTTCCTACAGCGTATTAGGAAGCAAGCAAGGCAACCTGCTTCCTGCTGCCGAAGACCGCCTGCACGAGTGCGTCAGCCAAATGATGAACAAACTGAACCAAGAGTCTGAGGAGCTGATTGCCTTGGCTTCGTAGCAGTTGCTGCTAGTTTTGCGCCCTCGATTAGGTGCGAGACGTTGCTTACTACTCTTCTGGGTGAACAACTGAAATTCATCTTTCAGCACTTAGAATCCCATCCAAAAACCTGACAACCTTTCTTTCGTGGAAACCCCGCACTCTTTTTGAGGTAGCGGGGTTTCGTCGTTTTCAGGACTAGCGTGATGCATAAGCAGTATTGCTCCGGGAGTTTCCCGAAAAACGACGTAAATTTGAGGTACGCCCTCGCGTTTCAGCTTAAATAAACTAGCATGTTTGATTTTTTAGGGAAAACCGTCGCCAAAATTTTCGGTACTAAATCGGACCGGGACTTGAAGGAGATTATCCCCTACGTGGCGCTTATAAATGCCGAATATGCCAAACTGGCACAACTATCTGACGACCAGCTGCGCGAGCGTACCAACGAGGTGCGTGCTCGTATTGATGAGCGTTTGAAAGGCATCGACGATCAGATAGCTGCGCTGCACGCTCGGGTCAACGAGGATACAACCCTCGATATCGGACAGAAGGAACAACTCTTCGATCAGATTGATGAGTTGGAAAAACAGCGCAACAAAGACTTGGAGCTGGTGCTCTTGGAGGTGCTGCCCGATGCGTTTGCTATTGTGAAAGAAACCGCGCGGCGCTACAAGGAAAACGGCCAACTCGTAGTTGCCGCCACCGATTACGACCGGGACTATGCCTCGCGCAAGAAGAACGTCCTCATCCAGGGTGACCAAGCCATTTGGTTGAACAAGTGGGTGGCCGGCGGTGCCGAAATCACTTGGGACATGGTGCACTACGACGTGCAGCTGATTGGTGGGGTGGTGCTGCACCAAGGCAAGATTGCCGAAATGGCTACCGGCGAAGGCAAGACGCTGGTTTCGACTCTGCCGGCTTTCCTCAATGCGCTTTCCAAGCGTGGTGTGCACCTGGTAACCGTCAACGACTACCTTGCTAAGCGCGACTCGGAGTGGAATGCGCCCCTGTTCGAGTTCCACGGCATCACCGTGGACTGCATCGACAAGCACCAGCCCAACACCGATGCCCGACGCAAGGCCTACGCTGCTGATATTACTTACGGCACCAACAACGAATTCGGCTTCGACTACCTGCGCGACAACATGGCGCGCGACCCGCAAGAGTTGGTGCAGCGCAAGCACCACTTTGCTATGGTCGACGAAGTGGACTCCGTACTGATTGACGATGCTCGGACCCCGCTCATCATCTCCGGCCCCGTACCGCGTGGTGATGTGCACGAGTTCTACCAGCTCAAGCCCCGCATTCAAATGCTGGTAGATGCGCAGAAGAAACTAGTGCAGCAGTATCTGGTGGAGGCCCGCAAAGGCATCAAGGAAGGCAAAGAAGGCACCAAGGAAGGCGAGCCTGGCTTGGCCTTGTTCCGCGCCTACCGTGGTCTGCCCAAGAGCAAGCCGCTGATTAAGTTCTTGTCGGAAACCGGGGTGCGGGCCGTGCTGCAAAAGGTGGAGAACTTCTACCTGCAAGACAATGCGCGCCAGATGCCGCAGGCCGATGCGCCGCTCTACTTCACCATTGATGAGAAGCATAACCAGATCGAGCTAACCGAAAAAGGCATCGACCTGATTACAGCGCAGGGCGAAGATCCGCACCTGTTTATAATGCCCGATATCGGGATGGAAATTGCGGCGCTCGAAAACAACAAAACGCTCACCAACGAAGACAGGCTGCACCAGAAGGAGCAGCTCATGCAGGACTACCAGGAAAAGAGCGAGCGGGTGCACACCGTGAACCAGCTGCTGAAAGCCTACACCCTGTTCGAGCGCGACGATCAGTACATCCTGACCGACGACGGCAAGGTGAAGATTGTGGACGAGCAGACCGGCCGCGTTATGGAAGGCCGCCGCTACTCCGACGGTTTGCACCAGGCCATCGAGGCCAAGGAAAATGTGCGCGTAGAAGACGCCACGCAGACCTACGCCACCGTGACCTTGCAGAACTATTTCCGCATGTACCACAAGTTGGGCGGCATGACGGGCACGGCCGAAACCGAAGCCGGCGAGTTCTGGAGCATCTACAAGCTCGACGTGGTGGTGATACCCACCAACCGCGGCATCGACCGCAAAGACGAGCATGACAAGGTGTACAAGACTGTGCGCGAAAAGTACAACGCCGTAGCCGAGGAAATTCAGACCTTGGTGCAGGCCAACCGTCCCGTACTCGTCGGTACCACCTCGGTGGAAATATCCGAGTTGGTAAGCCGTATGCTGAAACTGCGCGGTATTCCGCACCAAGTGTTGAACGCCAAGCAAAACCAGCGCGAAGCCGAGATTGTAGCCGGCGCGGGGCAACCCGGCACCGTTACCATTGCCACCAACATGGCCGGCCGTGGTACGGATATTAAGTTAAGAGGCATTGCCAAGGAATCAGGCGGACTGGCTATCATCGGCACGGAGCGCCACGAGTCGCGCCGTGTCGACCGCCAGTTGCGCGGGCGGGCCGGCCGTCAGGGCGACCCAGGTTCTTCGCAATTCTTCGTGAGCTTAGAAGATAACTTGATGCGCCTCTTTGGCTCCGACCGGATTGCTAAGCTCATGGACCGTATGGGTCTGGAGGAAGGCGAAGTGATTCAGCACTCCATGATTACGTCGAGCATCGAGCGGGCGCAGAAGAAAGTAGAGGAAAACAATTTCGGCCAGCGTAAGCGTCTGCTTGAGTACGACGACGTAATGAACGCACAGCGCGAAGTAGTGTACAAGCGCCGCCGCAACGCCTTGTTCGGCGAACGTCTGGAACTCGATATCTGGAACATGATTTACGACGTAGCCGAAGACGTGGTAACCAGCCACAAGATTTCCGGCGACTACGAAGACTTCAAACTGGCCATTCTGCGCATTTACGGCTACGACACCTACATCACCGAGCAGGAGATGAAAGGCTTGGCTGCTGGTCCGCTCACGCAGAAGCTCTATGATGAGGCGCTCGGTTACTACCACAGCAAGAACGACCACATTGCCAGCAACGCCATGCCACTCGTCAACGACTTACTGGCGCAGAATGCCCCGTTCGAAAACGTAGCCGTGCCGTTCACCGATGGCCGCAAGCAGGTTTCGGCCGTAGCCAACCTACGCCGCGCCCAAGCCACGAGTGGACACGAAATCATTCGGAGCATGGAGAAAGCCGTGGTGCTATCGACCATCGACACTGCCTGGACGCATCATCTGCGCCAGATGGACGACCTTAAGCAGGTGGTGCAAAACGCCGTGTACGAGCAGAAAGACCCACTGTTGGTGTACAAATTCGAATCGTTCGAGCTGTTCAAGGGCATGATTGGCAAAGTGAACGAGGAAACGCTGGCCTTCCTGTTCCGTGCCGACGTACCGGTGCAAGCTGGTGCTGAGGGTACCAACGACCCCGAATTCTATATCGAAGACGAACTGCCTACGCCGGCTCCTATGCCTAAGCTGAAAGCCGAAAAGGAGGTGTCGTCGGTATCGTTGGGCGCCGGTCCTGAAGATATTGATCATGAGGCCGCCGTTGCGGAAAAGCAGCAGCCAGTACGGGCTCAGAAAGTTGCTAATCGCAACGAGAAAGTGAGCGTGCAATACATGGACGGCCGCATTCTGCGCGATGTTAAATACAAAACGGTTGAAGACGACGTGCTCAACAACCGGTGCGTATTGGTAGATATAGCCTAGAAACTCGGCTAAATAATTGCTTCAAGCGGGAGCCGGTGAAAGTCGCCGGCTCCCGTTTTATGTTATATACAGTCTGATAACCTGCTTAAGTACGTACATAAGTTGAACTGCCGCGACCTAAAACTCACGGCTAAATCCCTCGTTACATTACCTTTAGTGATATGAATATTGCTCCTCACATCGACCACACGTTGCTTCGGCCTGATGCCACCCCCGAGCAGATCAGCCAACTTTGCGCTGAGGCCGCGGAATACCACTTTGCCAGTGTGTGCGTACCGCCGTGCTACGTACGGCACGCAACCGAGCAACTGCGTGGCTCCGGAGTAGCCGTTTGTACGGTAGTGGGGTTTCCGCTAGGGTATCAACTGGCCAAGGTGAAATTTTTTGAAGCCCACCAAGCCCTGACAGAAGGTGCCATTGAGTTGGACATGGTTATCAACATTGGCGCGCTAAAGGCCGGCCACCTAGAAGAAGTGGAAGAAGAAATTGGGCAACTAGCCGAGTTGTGCCACCTGCGCGGAGCGTTGCTGAAAGTGATTATTGAAACGGCTCTGCTCACCGAAGACGAAATCGTACTGGCCTGTGAACTGTGTGAGGAAGCCGGCGCTGACTTCGTCAAGACTTCCACCGGATTTGCTAGTCGGGGCGCTTCGGTGGATGACGTTATGCTGATGCGTCAGTCATTACCCGCCAGTATTCGTATCAAGGCCGCTGGCGGAATCCGGACCCGCACGGCTGCATTGGCTTTGCTGGCCGCTGGCGCCGACCGAATTGGCTCGTCTAATAGCCTAGTTTTGCTTCACGAAGATGATACTACCATTACTGCGTAACGTGTTGTTGCTTTCCACATTGTTTGCCCTTGGTGCCTGCGCTACCACAGCCCCGGCGGCTAGCAGCACCACAACTTCCGCTGATACTACCAAGGCCCGTACTCCCCAAACAACCCAGGCGGCTCCTGCTGAGGATTTAAGCCGGTATCGGCCTGCTTTTCCCGCCCCTAAGGAGCCTATTGCCCCGGCAGCTAGGCCTGTGATAGCACCTGCCAACCATGTAAACGCGCAAATCGAACAGCGTCTGCGCGACCAGGCTTACACCAACCAGAATGTGAAGTATGCTCAAGGCTTCCGCATTTTGGCCTACGTAGGCTTGGAACGCGAAACGGCTATGGCCGTCCGCCGAGCCATCATCAGCCGCTACCCCGACGAAACAGATTATCTGACTTTCAAGCAGCCTGTGTACCGCTTACACGTCGGCGACTACCTGACGCGCTTGGAGGCCGAGCAAGCTATGTCGCGCATTCGCCCGCTGGCCCCAAAAGCCGAGTTGGAATCGGTACAAGTGCTCTTGAATAAGACGGCTTATTAAGGAAATGGCTACTCTCAGTTGGCAAACTGATGGCGCGGGCTCTTGCGACCAGCCGGGTTAACTTATCTTGCGGCCTCATCCAACTTACTCACCAACCAAGACTTGGTGTTACTAGCTATGCAACACCTGCTTTCTCGCATCAAAGCCCTGGCAACTGAAACGGCCGCCGACACGGTAGCATTGCGCCAGCACTTACACGCCAATCCGGAACTCTCGTTTCAGGAGTTTAATACCATGGCTTTCGTTACGGCCGAGTTAACCAAGATAGGGCTCGCGCCCCAGCCAATTGCTACTACCGGAGTTGTGGCGCTCATCGAAGGACGCAACCCGAGTATTCGCACAGTTGCCTTACGCGCCGACATGGATGCCTTACCCATCACGGAGCAGAACAACGTGCCCTACAAATCCACCAAGCCGGGGGTAATGCACGCCTGCGGTCACGATGTACATACTTCGTCGCTACTCGGCACGGCTCGCATTCTGACGCAGCTACGCAACGAGTTTGAGGGCACTGTGAAGCTGATGTTTCAGCCGGGCGAAGAACTGTTGCCGGGGGGAGCATCTTTGATGATCAAAGAAGGCGTCCTTGAGAATCCTAAGCCTGCTAGCGTGCTTGGTCAGCATGTCTTTCCAATGCTGCCTGCGGGACAGATAGGCATTCGGCCGGGCCGCTACATGGCCAGCACCGACGAACTGTACCTGACCGTTCGCGGCAAAGGCGGCCACGGCGCCATGCCCGAGATGAACCTGGACCCAGTGCTGGTAGCCGCGCACCTCATTGTGGCCGCCCAGCAAATTGTGAGTCGCCGGGCCAGTCCGAAGATGCCTTCCGTGCTTTCCTTTGGAAAGGTTATCGCCAACGGCGCTACCAACGTTATTCCCAATGAAGTTTACATAGAAGGTACCTTCCGCACTCTAAACGAGGACTGGCGCAACGAGGCCCACGAACATCTGCGTCGTCTCTGCGAGGGCTTGGCTGATTCGATGGGGGCAACCTGCGAGTTGGAAATCCGGCGGGGCTACCCGTACCTGGAGAACGAGCCGCAACTAACCGCCCGCGTCCGTGCCGCCGCCGAACAATACCTAGGGGCCGAAAACGTAATTGAGCTCGATCAGTGGTTGGCCGCCGAAGACTTTGCCTACTTCTCGCAAGCCGCGGACGCCTGCTTCTACCGCCTCGGCACTCGTGCCATTGATGGTCGCTTTGCTTCTTCTGTGCACACGCCTACCTTCGACGTCGAGCCTAAATCCTTGGAAACGGGGCCCGGCCTTATGGCTTGGCTTACGTTGCAGGAACTAGCCAGCTAATAGCTTTTCGCGCTGTTTATCGTCCTTAATCTATTTGCAGTGCATTATATATCTAGGTTCCTGTGGGTTGCTGGTGGAGTACTTTTGGCTAGTGCTGCTACCGCGCAACGCCGCGGGGTAAATGACTTGTTGCTGGTGCCGGAGGCGCAAGTAGAACTAGCTCTCAAAGGGGCCGATTATGTGCTGGCAGGGTTCAACCTAATAGCATCGCCCGATGGAGGTGCCACGTTTGCTGGTGGTCAGTTGCGGTTGGGCTACGAACACTTCTGGAGCCAGCAATGGAGTGCCGGCGCTACATTTCGTGTGCTAGGTGGCAGCAATTATAGCTACGGCGACATTTTAGGCTTGGAAGGAAACATCACGCCTGGCTTGCTCGTGCGGCACAGCGGCAAAATTGGAGCCTTTAACTTCGGGCAGCGCCTCGGGTTGGAATACGCCACTACGTTCGACGTATTGGGTAGTAGCAACGAAGATCGTGCCCTCACCCGACTGCGCCTTGATATGGACCGAATGTTTCCGTTGGGCGCGAAGCTGGCTCTGCGGCCCCGGCTTGCCTACGAAGCCGTGACGTATCTGCGGCTACAGCGCGACGAAAACCAACCCAAAGAGCGGGTTATCGACTTCGGTAATTTGCGGGCTGAAGTAGGCGTGCGGGTTTCGCCTCATTTTGACTTCACGCCCTGGGTAGCTTCGCAAACCAGCTACGTTAATTCTTTACCGCAGTACGATGCCAATGGCCAGCAAATCAGAGGTGGCCAAACCAATCTTCTAACGCCCACACTTGGGTTGGACCTACGCTTGACACTGTTTAGCAGTAGTGCAGAAAAGGACCGCTTTCAGTTGCCAACGCAACATTAGATTCTATTTGTGTCATTATGGCATGAGAAGATAGAAGCAATTTTGTCGCTTGGTAGGCTTGTATAGAAGATTGCAGGTAACTAAGCTGAATATAATTTGTAACAAATATTAACTCATTAAGACAAAATGTCTTAATGAGTTTGCCATAAGACTTCTGGTACAGATTTTATAGAAAGAGAGTGTACCCGCAAGGGAAAACATTAACTCTGACTTTAACAGTATCAACACCATGGCAACTCTGCTGTATAATAACCGTCCGGCTCTTCGTTCTACACGTGCTTTCAACTCACTGCTGAATGATATGCTGCGCGACACCTTGCCAGCCGCTACGGAGCCCGCTAAATCTTTTGTGCCTGCCGCCGACGTGCTGGAAGCACAACAAGGTTTCGAACTGCACCTAGCACTGCCCGGCGTAGTGAAAGAAGACGTGAAAATTGATTTTCACGAAGGCCACCTGATTATCAGCGGTGAGCGCAAAACCTCTATAGAGGAAGAGAATGCGCCTAAGTTCCGCCGCATTGAAACCGGTTTTGGTAGCTTCTCCCGCAGCTTCCGCCTCCCAGAAACCGTTGATGTAACCGCTATTGATGCCCAACTCACCGATGGTATCTTACGCGTAACATTACCGTTTGACAGCAAAAAAGTAACGAAGCACCACATCGAAGTCCGCTAAGCGTGCTAAAAGTTAAAAAAAAGGCATCCGGACGGGTGCCTTTTTACTTGCTTCGCGTGTTGTACATACAGTTCCTATTCACTTATTGAGCTGTAGTTGTTTTGAAAAGTGTTGGACAACAACTGCAAGCTCGAAATAGGCAACCAAAAACTCTTCTCTTGGTGCAACCCGATACCAGTTGGTGCGCATCTTTCGTTAACAGCAGAATAGACAAGCAGTTTCATTTGCTTTTCAGGCTGGATTTGTAAATTAGAGTCTCTTCTTTTCCTTCTTCAACTATTATATTACCCATGCAAGCAAAACAAATGATGCTCGGTCTGCTCGGTTCTGCTATCCTTGGCGGCGGTGTCGCAGTGGGTGGGTACAAGCTGCTGGAGCCAGAGCGTGCCATTACGCCCCAATCCGTAGCGGCCGACCCTAACGTTCGGTATACGAGTGAACTACGCAGCAGCAATTACGTGGTACCCGAAGGTCTTAACTTCACAGCAGCAGCAGCATCTGTGACGCCAGCGGTAGTGCACGTAACAACAGAGTACGCTCCGAAGCCTAGCCAAAACGGTAGCGCGCAGATGGACCCCTTCCTGCGACAGTTCTTCGGCGATGATTTCGAGCAATATCATGGCCGTGGCCAAGGGCAAGGTGTACAGCAGGGTTCCGGCTCGGGCGTTATCATTGCGGCCAATGGCTATATCGTTACAAACAACCACGTAATCGACAAGGCTGACAAGATTACGGTCGTCATGGATGACAAGCGTAAATTTGACGCCGAGCTAGTAGGCACTGACCCAACCACTGACTTGGCTCTGCTCAAGGTGAAAGCCGATAACCTGCCTTTCATTCGCTACGGCAACTCCGACCAAGTGAAAGTAGGTGAGTGGGTGCTGGCTGTAGGTAACCCGTTCAACCTCAACTCCACTGTTACGGCAGGTATTATTTCGGCCAAAGGCCGGAATATCAGTATCTTGCGCGACCAGAAAGGCATGGGCATCGAGTCGTTCTTGCAGACTGATGCGGTGGTAAACCCTGGTAACTCCGGCGGTGCCCTCGTAAACCTGAACGGTGACTTAATTGGAATTAACTCGGCTATTGCCTCTCAAACGGGTTCGTTTGTGGGCTACTCGTTTGCTGTGCCTAGCTCTATCGTGAGCAAGGTGATCGACGACTTGCTGAAATATAAAGTGGTACAGCGCGCGCTATTGGGTGTGAGCATTCAGGAAGTTGACGCTACGTTGGCCTCCGAGAAAAAGCTTTCCACCCTCAATGGTGTCTATGTTCAGTCCTTGACGGAAGGCAGTTCGGCGTCTGAGGCAGGCATTAAGCCTGGTGACATCATCACCGAAATCAATGGTACTAAAGTTAATACCTCGTCGCAACTACAGGAGCAGGTAGCCCGCTTCCGGCCTGGCGACAAGATCAAGGTGACTTACTTGCGTGGCAGTGATGCCCGGACGGCTACTGCCACCCTGCGCAATGCAACTGGTACTACCGACATTATTCGCGAGGAGGTTAGCGCGGCCATCAAATACGAAGGTGCCACGTTAGTGCCCGTAAGCAAGCAGGAAATGAACAAGCTCGGCTTGGATGGCGGCGCCAAAATCAGCGGCATCGGCAAATCTAATTTCCGTGAAACTGGTATTGCCGACGGTTTTATTATCACTCGCATCGACAAGAACCGGGTAACGAAACCCCAGGATGTAGAGAAATTTCTTGAAGCAGCTAAGAGCAGCGAAGGCGCCCTTGTGGAAGGGGTGTATCCCGACGGCCGTAAGGCATATTACCCCATCGGGCAGGCCGAGTAACCTTCAGACATTAAAACACAAAAAAGCTTCTGCTACACAGCAGAAGCTTTTTTGTGTTTATTAAGCAGTATAATAAGTAAGGGCGGCACGTTTAAAGCTTGGAGCGAAGCCATTCCATGGCCGAGCCTTCGTCGCCGAACAGGCGCATGAAATAAGGCCGCTCAGGAGCCAAACCGTACGTAAGGTATTGCATCTGCACTGGGTCGCCAGCATAAACGGCCATGCGCGCTGGGGAACACAGTACGCTGATGTGCAACACTTTAGGCGCTAAGCGACTGGCTGCTTGCGGGTAGAAAAG
This sequence comes from uncultured Hymenobacter sp., assembly GCF_964242765.1. Lineage (NCBI taxonomy): Bacteria > Pseudomonadati > Bacteroidota > Cytophagia > Cytophagales > Hymenobacteraceae > Hymenobacter > uncultured Hymenobacter sp. Next base: position 16,837 of record NZ_CAXTBM010000019.1, on the reverse strand, counting down.
AGTGGTAGTCCAACGACCTAATTCCAGGCTGATACGTTCCCGTCGACGAACGTCGAGCAGCCAGTGTGCCGCGTTGTGTTCCTGAGCGGCAGCCAGCACTGCGGTGAAGTCGGCTTGCAATTGAAGCAAGGCCGCATCATCGGGCCAGCGTACCACCAGAATATTCAGATCTGGGCGATACTGGATGGTGCAACTCACGGGCGACATTACAGCGTGCATATGAATGTTGAACTTAGTAGAGAGATAAGAGTGAAGCGTAGTATAGAACAAAGGGCGACTCAATAATTAGCAGTCGAGCTGCTATAATAAGCTTAGCACGAAGTTATTACCTTTACTTAGCAAGACGCTTATCCCTCTCAACAAAGGACGTCTCTCGAAATTAGACAGCCCACCCGTACTTCACTATCCTTAGGTGATAGGTGTGGCCAACCAACTTTGGGCCTCGCCCTCCTGATCGAAGAGCTGAAAGCAATAAGGAAACATATTTTGCTCGAACCGCTTGAGCAGCGCTGCCATTTCGGCGTCGGTGCGCAGAAGCCGTTGGCTATCAGGTGGTACCATATAGGCCATGCGAAGGGGCTCCCTAAAGCGGGCCGCAAGGGTTGGGAAGAACATGTCGTTCACCCACTGACCAGCTTCTTTGTTTACCCTGAGGGCCCGCGTATCGAGCAGCCAGCGCACCGTGCCCACGCGCTCGGCTTCGTCGGCTAAGGCGCGGTAACCAACTTGTAGTTCCTCTAGAGTTACGGGCCGCTGCCATCGGGCAATGAGTACACCCAAATCGGGGCGGTAGGTAAGCGAGAGGTGGTCAGCGATGGTATGGGTCTGGGGCTGCATTGTGCTTGTCGGATAACACGTGGTGATGAGAGCAAGCTTCCTCCCGACTGACATCATAGTGAGATAGCACCATGAAAGCCGACGACAGAGTAATTATCAGGTACGGTCTCTATTTTCTGTTGCTGAAGTGTAGCTGTTTCTGAGGTGCAAACTGAGTTACCAGTTAACTGTCGAGTAGCCATGCCATAGCAGAGGCTTCGTCTAGGAAGACGCGCAAACGATAGGACTGATTTGTGTGTAAGGCGCGCGCGACGATTGGCTGCATATCCGGGTCGGAATTAATAATGCGCTGCCGGTTAGGAGACATCAAGTAGGCCACTCGAAGTCCGTCTGCCGGTAGCAAGGCCGCGGCCTGTGGTAAAAAATCATCGGTCACCCAACGTGTGTGCATGTTATTAACAGTTAATCGACGACGCACATCCACAAACCAGAAAGTAGCTTTATGGTGCAACGCTAACTCCAGCGCTGCATGATGAGCTACTTGCAATTCAGATAGGGAGGCATCGCGCAGCCAGCGCAACACAACCATTTGTAAATCGGGACGATAGGCCAGGTTCAGGTATTCAGCGTAAGTAGCAACAGGCGAGGTAGCAAAAGCGGGAAACGGCATAATCCAAAGCGTCTTAAAATCCGATGTAATGATAAAAAAAATGATTTGCTATGACAAGCAGAGCTATAACACGATTTGCACGTAATATACGGAGGGATATACTTTATACAATTATTGAAAAAGTACCATAGTAAGGCCTCCCCTATAAGAGGGAGCCGTCTTGTTTCAGACCGTAAAAGGCGCTAGCCGTGCATAGGGCAACTAATCTTATTCAAGAAGGACAGTACTTTTACCAACCCCAACCCATTCTATTCTTAATAGTATGAAACAAGCCTTAGAGGAAGCAGCTGCTACTGGCACCAATGTACAAGCGCACGATCCACACGGCATCCAACAAGTACTGCGCGAACTAGGAGTGCAAGCCGCTAATGGCGCTTGGAGCACTGGTTTGCAATGGAGCAGTGCCACCGATGGCCATTCCAAAACGGTTTACTCGCCTGCGGATGGTCGCCGCATTGGCACGGTGGCTTTAGCTACCGCCGCCGACTACGACCACGTGGTGGCAACAGCGCAAGCTGCATTCACTACCTGGCGCACAGTACCCGCCCCAAAACGCGGAGAAATAGTACGCCAGATCGGCAACAAGCTCCGCGAGCACAAAGAGCCGCTAGGTAAACTTGTGAGCTATGAGATGGGCAAGATCTTGCAGGAAGGTCTGGGCGAAGTGCAGGAGATGATAGATATCTGTGACTTTGCAGTGGGCCTCTCGCGGCAGTTGCACGGCTTCACGATGCACTCGGAGCGGCCCGCGCACCGCATGTATGAGCAGTACCATCCGCTAGGCATAGTTGGCATCATCTCGGCATTCAACTTTCCGGTGGCTGTCTGGAGTTGGAACGCTATGCTAGCGGCTGTGTGCGGTGACGTGTGCATTTGGAAGCCTTCCGAGAAAACCCCGCTTACTGCGGTAGCCGTGCAACATATTTTGGCTGATGTACTGCGCGAAAACCAACTGCCGGAGGGCATCTTCAACCTAGTAGTCGGCGAGGCCGAAATTGGGGCCCGAATGGCCGCTGACAGCCGCGTGCCGCTGATATCGGCTACGGGCAGCACCCGGATGGGCAAGAAAGTAGGCGAAGTGGTAGGGGCCCGCCTCGGCCGGGCTTTGCTGGAGCTAGGCGGCAACAACGCCATTATCGTCACCGAACATGCCGACCTTGATATTGCCATCCGGGCCATTGTGTTTGGCGCCGTGGGCACGGCCGGGCAGCGCTGCACCACTACCCGCCGGGTCATTATTCACGCTAGCGTGTTCGAAGAGGTGAAGGCTCGCCTCTTAAGGATCTACCCGAACCTGCCCATTGGTAACCCCTTGCAGGAAGGTACTTTGGTAGGCCCGCTAATCGACCAAGGCGCCGTACAAAACTTCACGAACGCCCTGGCGAGTGTGCAAGCCGAAGGCGGTAAGCTACTCATCGGGGGCGAAGTGTTGTCGGGTGCTGGCTACGAGACGAGTACCTACGTGCAGCCGGCGCTGGTAGAGGCCGAAAACCATTACCACACGGTGCAGGAAGAAACCTTCGCCCCCATCCTGTACTTGATTCAGTATAGCGGGGAGGTAGAAGAAGCCATAGCGCTGCAAAATGGGGTGCGGCAGGGCCTCTCGTCCAGTATCTTCACCCTGAACATGCGCGAAGCCGAGGCCTTCCTGGCGCACACCGGTTCCGACTGCGGAATTGCCAACGTTAATATTGGTACGAGCGGGGCAGAAATCGGTGGCGCCTTTGGTGGGGAAAAGGAAACCGGTGGAGGCCGGGAATCCGGTTCCGATGCGTGGCGGATATACATGCGTCGCCAAACCAATACCATCAACTACAGCACCCAACTGCCCCTAGCCCAAGGCATCAAGTTCGATATATAGGTAGTAGCTTACTTTCTAGCTCATAGCACAAGGAACAGGCCCGCTTGGTACGACCAAGCGGGCCTGTTCTTTAATTGGCTATTTTGATGTCGCTGTGGCCCTTGAGCAAAAGGATAGAGCCTTAGTGGAAGACATAGTAGAGGCGGTAAGCTTCACCTTCTTCAAACTTTCCAGGCTGTAACAAAGGTGATTTTCATAGTGAGTAGATAAAAGCAAGAATATAAAATTTTCAGATGCTAGCGCTAGCCAATTTTTGCTGATACTGTGCAACCTCTCGCTCGCTGACTAGGTCTTTCGCTTGCATGTTCGCTACCGTCTGGCGGCTTTGCTTGGAAAGTTGGATATTTACGATCATCCATCCACTAATTCGCTGCCTTCGCCCGACGCTATGGAAGCTTTTGCGTATACAGATATCAATGCCCCGTTGGTTGAACGGTGCCGCCTGGGCGACCGACGGGCGCAGGCCGAAATTTACAAGCGCTACTCGAAAGCCATGTTCAACGCCTCATTGCGCATTACCGGTGATTACGCCGAGGCCGAGGACGTGCTGCAAGAGTCGTTTCTAAGTGCTTTCCGGGAACTGCACAGTTACAAAGGAGATTCATCTTTTGGTAGCTGGCTGAAACGGATAGTCATCAACAAAAGTATTAACTGTCTGCGCAATCGGCGTTTGCAGCTAGTGCCCTTAAGCGAACAGCACGATGCAGCCAGCTTCGATCTGCCTGATCATGCTGCTGATATGGAAGGGGTGCAGTGGCGAGCCGATGTGGTGCGGCGCTGCGTACAAGAATTGCCGGATGGCTATCGGGTGGTGCTGACTTTGTATCTGCTTGAAGGCTATGACCACGCCGAAATTGCCAGCATTCTAGGTATCACGGAATCCACTTCTAAGTCGCAGTACAGCCGGGCCCGTAAAAAGCTGCTAGAACTGGCTTGTCAGCGCGGCCTTACTTCCTAAATACACTTTCAACCCTCTTTTTACATCACCTGCCGTGCACCGCCCACCCCAAAACGACGGGGCGCGACGGGTTGATATAAACCACGTGCCTAGTACCACCCCATTATGAACGACAAAGAAACCGGACTGGAGAATTTCATCGAGCGGCACCGCGCCGACTTCGATGCGTTCGAGCCGCGCCCGGATTTGTGGGACAACATTGAACAGCAACTGGCTGCACCCACGGCCAGTACTGTAACTCCCGCCTCCGAAGAAGCGGCAACTGAATCATTGCGCATTGTAAAACTATATCCTGACGTACCGCAGGTGGCGCCGGCAAAGCCAGTGAAAGCCACTGGCAACAAGTGGCTGCCCCGCCCCGGTATGGCAGCAGCTATAGCCTTATTGGTGTTGGCTGGTGCTGGCGCCATGTGGAGCAATGAGCAACAGACAACTGGCTGGGCCAATATGGGCACTTCGCCGCTGGTGCTAGCGGCGCCATCCACCGATATGGACGACGCGAGTGCCGGACTGTACTTCGGTGCCTCACCAGTAGCGAATGCAGCGGAGGCTTCAACTCAGCACTTGGCTGCTGCCGTGCGCCGCATGGAAACCTACTACGCCGCCGAAATCAGTGAGCGGCAAAATCAGTTGCGCCAGCTAGAAGCGGCTACGGCCGTAGCCAGCGTTCCTTCTACTGCTGATTGGCAGCATGAGTTAGCCAGCTTGGATTCCACTTACCGCCAGTTGAAGGTGGAGCTGTATCGTAACCCGGAGCCCGACGTAGTGCTGGAAGCTATGAACCGCAACTTGCAAATCCGCCTCGACATTTTGAATCAGCAAGCTCGCACCCGCGAGCAGGTACAAGATTACAATGCCCAGTCGCTGATGGTTGCCGATAACCGCCCTATGCCATGAGCTATTCCCGCCGCACTTTTCTGTGGGCCAGCCGCGTGCTGGCGCTAAGCTGCTTAGGGGCAGCTAGCAATACCGTGCAGGCGCAGCAGCAAGCGAAGGAGCCAGTTCGCACGCATACTTCAGCCGAAATTCAGTACTATCAGCAGTCTGGTGCGGAAATTCCCGTTTTCTGGCCGCAAGGCGGGGGGCCGGAAGTACCTGATGGGCGTTGCCAGCAAGCTTCGTTGGAGCAGGCACAGGATCCGCAACAAACGCAGCAGAACGAGGATTCAGCTGTGCCGGCCGCCGAACGGACTCGTAAGCTAAGCCGCACCTTTGCGGTGCCCAATGGCAAGCCGTTTCACTTGATTACACGCTACGGCCGAGTGCAGGTGAACGTATGGAATCGGCCGGAAATCCGAACCGATGTAGACATTATCACCCGCGCCGACACCGACGAGAAAGCGCAGCAACTCCAACAAATGATTCAGGTGCAGGTGCTGGAAACAGACCCAACCACCGGGGGCATATTGGCTCGGTCGAAGTTCGGCACGATGCCGCACGGGTGCTGGAGCCGGACCAAGCTATACGAGGTGAACTACACCGTATGGCTGCCCCGCAATACGCCCGTGAACATTCACAACACGTTTGGGGAGGTAAGCATTTTGGGTGACTTGACAGGTCCGACTGAGCTAGCCGTTGAATACGGTACGTTGCGTACCGGGCGCCTCGAAGGAGGGCAAAATTTGCTGCGTATCGGCAACAGCCAGGCGGCTGTGCCGTACGTGCGCCAAGCGGATATCGAGGCTTCGTACTCTCGCCTGCGTCTTGACGGTGGTCAGAACGTGGACTTGCGTAACAACTACTCCGATATCAACATTGGCATCGTGCAGGACCTGACGGTGCACAGCAAGTACGGCGACGTGGCCCTGGGCACAGTCCGCAACTTGCGCGGCACATCGGGCTATTCGAAATTCAGCATTGATAAGCTCAGCAATCAGCTGGACATGACGGTGCAGTACTGCCCTAATTTCGAGGTCCGTAACACCGGCCGCAACTTCCGCCAAATCAACTTGGATGGTGGTTACAGCACCATCCTGTTGAATTTCGAGGATGAGGCCGGGTTCAATTTCGATGTAAATACCCAGCACGGCAAGCTGCTCGTAGACAAGAAGCTGGTACGTGTAGCTGCCGAAGAAACCAGCCCGGTTTCCAGCGACATGCAGGGTACTTTTAACGTCGTGAAAACCCGTACGCCGGCCGCCAGTAATGTTAACATTCGGGTCCGCTACGGCAACGTACGTTTCAATCAGTAAGATCAGGCAGGCTTTGCCAGTATAGCACGTTAAGACAAGCAGTACCAATCTAAACCGGCCGTGGGCTAATGTTGCAATGGAAATCAACCAATGCAGTGTTAATCCACGGCCGGTTTTAGTTGGTACTGCTTGTTCGGTGTTTACAAGCAACCTAACTGCCTGCTTGCTGTGCTTGTTCCTGTTACTGGTTTCATAGCTAGCTGCTCTTGCGCTCAAACCTTCCCTGTTTATGTCTGATGTGCCATTTGCTCAGTCTGTTGCCTCCTCTATGCGCGCCTGTGCGCTGCGCCTGAAACCCGGTCAGGATTTGCGGCAGCAACTCACTGCCTTCGTGGAGCAGCACCAGATTAGGGCAGGAGCCATGATAACGTGCGTGGGCAGCCTAACCCAAGTTACCTTACGGCTTGCCAACCAGGAAAACCCGACCGTGTATCAGGGTCATTTTGAAATAGTGTCGTTGGTGGGTACGCTTTCCATCCATGGCAGCCACCTGCACCTAGCCGTATCCGACTCAATGGGGCACACTTTGGGCGGGCATTTGCTTGATGGCAGCTTCGTATATACTACCGCCGAGCTAGTGGTGGGCGTGTTGGCAGAGCTTGATTTCCGCCGCGAGCCTGATCCTACTTATAATTACCGCGAGCTGATGGTGTACTCGGTTGCACCAGTTGCCAAGCAAAAGAAAACAGCTGGACAGTAGGAGGGGTGAGGCGGCATGGCTAGCTGAAAAAATATTATTTGTGCCAATCCGCCTGATTGTTTCAGGACGAGATGCTGTTGTGTATTATTGCAAGAATGTGTGCCTTGTATTGTTTGTAAGGTCCTTACGCTTTAGTGTTATTTGATTATTTAATTAGATGCAATTTTTATCTCATAGCCCAGCGTATGCTTTATTTAGCGGCGTCAGGGTTGCAATTCCAGGTAAGTTAATAAACGGGAAATTTACTGGAAGCCGTCCGTGTAGGAAGACAAGTAAGGAAATAAGCCGCGCCGTTGCGTTGCTGGTATTTCAACTAGGATTATTGATTGGTTCCGCGCCGGTCCGCGCCCAACAGCCAGCGCAGTTGGTAACGCAAATGCAGGCGCAATTTCCGGGCGAAAAAGTGGTGTACCTGGATTATCGCACCGACCTAACCTTGGAACTGAAAGGGGACTCGGTGGTGATTTTGGCGCGTCATCACCAAGACCTGCTACACCTAGATGCGCAATCGGTGGCTTACGCCAACGAGCGGGTGTTCAATTCGCATTTCAGCCGGTTGCAGAAGCTGGAGGCCCGCACGATGGTGCCCGCTGGCAACGGCTACAAGACGCTAAAAGTCAACGACTTCAAAGAGAAATTCGAGTTGCAGTCGGGTATATTTTACGATGATACCCGGGCCACTACGTTCAGCTTCCCGGCCGTGTCGCCGGGGGCGCGCACCGTCACGGACTATACTGTGCGCCACCCCGACCCGCGCTTTTTGGCGCCCTTCTATTTCGGGGCGCACGTGCCGATGCGGCATGCCGAGCTAACAATTACTGCGCCGCGCAGCATCAAGGTCAGCCACAAGCTGTTCCACGTCGAAAATACGCCCATCAGCTTCACCAAGCAGGAAAAAGGCAGCCTGATAACCTACCGCTGGACGGCCGAAAACCTGCCGAGCCCACCCCGCGACGACGACGGTCCGGAGGCGGCGTACTATCTGCCGCACCTTGTGTACTATATAGAGGAAGTGCCCACGGTGGCCGGGCCGGCGCGCAAGATGCTGGCGGGCGTGCCCGAACTGTATAATCTGTACTCCAGCTTCGTCAACAACCTCGACCCCACGGAAAGCCCGGCCTTGCATAAGGTGGTTGACTCGTTGGTGGTGGGGGCCAAAACCGAGCAGGAGCGGGTGCAGCGCCTCTATTATTGGGTACAAGACAACGTCCGCTACGTGGCGTTCGAGAATGGCATGGGCGGCTTCATCCCCCGCGACGCCGGCCAGGTGTACGCCAAGCGCTACGGCGACTGCAAGGATATGGCCAACCTGACTTGCGAGATGCTGCGCATGGCGGGCATCAAGTCCTACCTGACCTGGATAGGAACCCGCGACCTGCCCTACCGCTACTCCGAGCTAGCCACGCCGGGCGTCGATAACCACATGATAACGACGTACGAGGCCAGCCCCGGCAACTACGTTTTCCTGGATGCCACCAATAAATACATGCCCTTTGGCATGCCCTCGTCTTTCATCCAGGGCAAAGAAGCTTTGCTGGCCATCGACGGCGCAACCTGCAAAGTGGTGGACGTGCCAGTGATGGAAAAAGACCGGAGCCCCATTTCTGATGTGTCGTCGCTGCTGCTGGACAACAAGGGTGGGCTGCGCGGCAAAGGCAGTATGCAGCTCAGCGGCTACGCGAAAGTGCGGCAGAGCTACGCCCTCGATGGCCTCGATCAGCAGCAGGAAAACAAGTACGTGAAGGCGCTGCTGGAACGGGGCAACAACAAGTTCTTCGTGGACAGCTACAAGGTCAGCCACCTCGACACCCACGACAAGCCGCTGACCATCGATTACGAGTACCGCCTGCAAGACTACGTGCAGAAGCTCGACGACGAAATCTACGTGAACCTAAACCTGGAGCAGCCCTACGCCCACGACAAGATTGACGCCGCCAAGCGCCGCCTGCCCCGCGTGAACGAGTATGCTCACCAAAATCGCACCCGCACCGAGCTGGAAATCCCGGCTGGCTACGACGTGGAGTACTTGCCCGCCACCGCCGAGTCGCACGACCCGCTGTTTGGCTTCCGCATCAAATACGAGCGCCAGGGCAACAAAATTGTGCAGGACCGGGAGGTGTATATCAACTACCTGATGCTGGAACCCAAGCAGTTCGGCCAGTGGAACGCCGGCATTGAAAAGCTGAATGCCGCCTACCGCGAAACCGTCATTTTCAAGAAAAAGCGGGTGTAACCGCGTCGGCCGAAACCGTTGTTCGGGCCTCGTTTCTATCAGCTACTATTACTTCTATCACCTATGAAACTATTATCTGCTATCCGCGCCACTGCGGTGGTATTCTTGCTAACAACTGCTAACTCAGTGCTGGCCCAAACGGTGCCGGCTGCGCTGCAATACGCCTCCTACGACTGGGACGCTAAGCGCACCAAGCGCCTAGCCATCACGGAGGAAGAAGTGAAGCACCCAGCTATGGTGCTGCGCGAGTTCACGGCCCACGAATACCTGTATAGCCCCCAAGAAAAAGCCCTGAAGCTGTACTCGACCGGGCACCGCATCATGCGCGTGAATACTTCCGACGGAATTGAGCGGTTCAACAAAATTTATATTCCGGAAGACGGCGGCCAGTTGCTGTCCTTGAAAGCCCGCACCATTAGTCCGCGCGGGGAAGTAGTGGAAGTGAACCAAGGCAACATAAAGGAGCTGAAGGACGAAGACGGCCGCCGCGGCTTCAAGATTTTCGCGGTGGAAGGCGTCGAGAAAGGCTCGGAAATAGAATACGTGTTTTTCCGCGCGCAGGCGCCCAAGTTCTTCGGCCGCGACTATTTGCAGAGCGACCTGCCAGCGCGGGACGTCACGTTCGAGCTGATTTCGCCGGAGGCACTCACTTTCGACGCCCGCGTGTACCACGGCCCCGCTTCGCCCCGCGACACCGTGTTGGCCGGCAAGCACCACCTGCGTATGAAACTGGCCCACGTGCCGGCCGTGCGCGAAGAAGCTTTTGCTATCGTTGAGGCCGAGCGCATGCGCGTGGAATACAAGCTTGCCTACAGCGCTCAGCGCGGCCAGACCCGGCTCTTCACTTGGGACGATGCCAGCAAGTATCTGCACGAAAGCACCTATACGCTGGCCAAGGACGAAGCCAAAGCTGCCGACAAAGTACTGAAGGCCGCCAAGGTGCCGGTTGGCAATCTGGAAACCCGGGTGCGGGCGTTAGAGCAGTATCTCAAAACCAATTTCAACGTTCAGGAAAGTGCTGATTTCAACTTGACCCGGATAGCTGCCACGCACAACGCCTCCGAAATGGGCATGACCCGGCTGTTTGCCGCCCTGCTCCGGCGCCTCGGTATTGAGCATGAGCTGGTGGTAACGTCCGACCGTTCCGATGTCGCCTTCGACGAATCGTTTGATTCCTGGAACTACCTCGACAACTACATCCTCTACTTCCCCGAAACCAAGCAGCTGCTGGCTCCCGCCCGCCCCGATTTTCGTTACGGCATGGTGCCTCCCGGCTGGACGGCCAATAAAGGCCTGTTCGTGCGGACCGTGAAGCTGGGCGCCACTGAATCGGTGGTGGGCACGGTGCGCGACATCCCGACGCTGAGCGCCGAGCAAAGCCCATTCGACTTGGACATCAAGGTGAAATTCTCGCCGGAGCTAGACAAGGCCATTGTGGACCTACATCAAATCCTGGGGGGCTACCATGCACAGGAGATTCAGCCCTACTACTCGTTGATACCGGAAGAGAAGCGCACGGAAGTTCTACAAGCCTTGGTGAAGAATAGTGTACCCGATGCCACATTCCAAAGCGTGAAAGCAACCAACGGCGAGGCCGGATTAAGCCCACTTAACAAGCCGTTCCTGGTAGATGCCAGCGTGGAATCGGCGGCATTGCTCAACAAAGCAGGCCAACGCTACCTGTTCAAAATTGGCGACTTGCTGGGGCAGCAGTCGGAACTGTACCAAGCCGAAACCCGGCAGTATGACGTGGAGAACGACTACAACCGCCGCTACAACCGCATTATTACCATGGAACTGCCGGCGGGTTACCAGATTCGCAATCTGCAAGATCTAAACGCCGACGTGAAAGCTGGCCCCGATGCCAAAGAGCCACTCTACTACTTCAACTCGAAGTATGATGTGCAGGGCCAAACCGTGAAAGTAACCATCACCGAAGCCTACCGCCAGATTCGCTGGCCGAAGAAGGATTTCGAAGTGTTTCGCGACGTAGTAAATGCCGCCGCCAACTTCAATAAAGTGGTGCTGGTGCTGGAAAAAAAGAAAAGCTAAAATTGCGCAACCAGTTTTCGAGCAGCCGAAGGCGCTCGAAAGCAGTTCGTGTCGTTGCTGGCCTACCCCCAAGAATTATTGCTCGTGCCGTTTGAGCGGCACGATAATCACAAAAAAGGTCCTTTCCAAAGCAGGTGGTATCACCTGTCCGGAAAGGACCTTTTAATGAGGTAGCTTATTGAATTAGTTAGCTGGTGATACGGCGCGGAAGGCATTCACGCGGCCGTGGCCATACTGCTCGTCGCGGCCCGGCTTGCCTAGGTCGTCAGAAGAAGCGCGGAGTGCAGCCTCCACCCGAGTCGGGTCCATCTGACCACCATTTTTACCGATGATGAGGGCGGCAACGCCAGTAGCGTGTGGTGCCGCCATACTGGTGCCAGCCATCCAGCTATAGCCACCCGTTCTGTCCGTGCTCAGCACCATGTCGAAAACATAAACTGCGCGATTCAAACCCTTGAAAACAATGGGTTCAGCACCGAAAGCGTAGAAGTAGTCGAAGTCACCGCCTGGAGCTGCGAAATCAATGGCCGAAGTACCGTAGTTGGAGTAAGAAGCCAACTCATCCAGATTGGCGGTTAGCGGAGCCTTGGCCCAACCGAACGGAGCCGTGGCAGAAATCGAAATCACGCCCGTAGCATCCGCCGGGATGTGTACCAGCGACTGGTCGTGGTTGCCGTCGTTGGCGTCGTTGCCGGCCGAAGCAATAATGGTTACGCCCTTGCGGGTTGCGTAGCTCGTTACCTTGTTGATGGCAACAATCAGCTCTTGCGTGGCTTTGGCGTCGTTTACTATAAAGTCGTCCGAAGGATCATTTGGCGTGTTATTGTCGTCGAGGAACTTGCCGTTGCGCGGGAATGCGGCGCCCAAGCTCATATTGATAACGTCGGCGTTCTGCTCTACGGCATACAAAATACCGTTCATCATCCAAGAAAAAGAGCCGGAACCGGCATCACCCAGTACCTTAACCAGCAACAACTTTGCTTTCGGGGCAATACCAATTACGCCGATGTTGTTATCAACGGCAGCAATGGTGCCCGCAGTGTGCGTGCCTTGGGTGGAGCCGGTACCAGTGAATTGAGTTGTCTCGCCCGGCACGAAGGACTTAGAGGCTGCGAGGATGTTATCCCTTAAATCAGGATGCGTTAAATCGAAGCCGCTGTCCAGGTCTGCTACCACAACTCCTTCACCCTTGGCGCCAGTATTCCAAGCTTCGGGCGCCTGAATGGCAGTAGCACCCCACTGATAGCGGAAGAAAGGATCATCGTCGCCGCTGCTAGCCGGATTGGTGTTATCGGCCACGGCTTCTACCGAGCGGTCTTCCCGTGGGTCAACACCCTGGTAGGTGAAGTCGCGCACGACGGAACGAACGCCAGAGATTTTAGAGGCTTTCGCCGCGAAATTCGGATCGTCGGAAGTTGCGGCGGCAATACCTACTTCCGTGAGTAGGGAAGTTACCTTACCATTAGCGGCTTGGGTCTGCTCGGCAATAGTGGTAGGGAGTTTATCGCCGGAGGCAATAATAATGTAATGTTTGGCGCGCAAAGTAACCGTGCCTTGGCCTTGGGTGGCCTCTTGCGTGGCGCTAACGCCAGGATTTTCAGAAGGCGTTAAGTCCTCCTTGCTGCACCCGAACGTGAAGAGCAGCGCTAAGCCGAAAACGGGAAGAAGTGTTTGAGTGGAAAATTTGTTATGCATGTAAAGAAGTTAGGATATGGATGATAGGGTGCCAGACGTAGACGAAAGGCATTTGAGTTCCTAAGAAAGGTAAACCTTCTTGCTAAATCCTAGTTTTTGTTGGGAAAATGTATAAAAATACCTAGGTAATTATACTATATTCAAGTTTATGTATGCTTTGTTATAGCTTGTTATTCAATGTTTTACACTGGATGGGGGGTTGTTATAATATCTACGGTATAAAATTCAGGTTTCTACCCTACGATTTAGTTATCTCACACGATTACAGTATACTTAACGAAAGACAGTAGGATTCTAGCAGTGGAAGTTGCTTGCTGGATTGGGAAGCCAAGGCAGAGGAGTACATTTAGGCTACTGTATGCCCTTGTTATAGCGTTTTCTTACTCGCTCATGACCATTCCCCAACCTGCCGCCCCGCCTGATACGCCAGCAATGGTGGCGTTTCGGCGCACTATTTCCCAGCCTTTGAAACTGCGCCTATTTATGCTGCGCAGTTTGCCCATGGCGTACCTGGCAGGGCTGCGCTTACGCGAGATTACCCCGAAACGAGCCGTCATCACGGTGCCATTCAAGTATCTTACTAAGAACCCGTTTCGCAGTATCTACTTTGCCTGCCTGAGCATGGCCGCTGAAATGGCCAGCGGCATGCTGGCCATGATGTACACCCAAGGCGCCGGCCGCGTCTCGATGCTGGTCGTAGGTTTGGAAGCTGATTTCACCAAGAAAGCCGTTGGTCTCATTGCTTTCACCAGCGAAGATGGTCTGCGCATTGCCCAAGCCATAGCCGACAGCCGCGCCAGCGGCGAAGGCCGCATAGTGGTTTGTACCAGCACCGGCATCGATCAAGCCGGCGACACAGTAGCCACTTTCCGCATTACGTGGTCGTTCCGGGCGAAATAAAGTTGCCAGGTAATCTATTGAAAATCAAGTATACTGAACCGCGGCTTGCCTTTATGTAAGGCTACAGGAGCATGGGCTAGCTGTTCATCTGCTGCAGCGCCCATGCAGTCCTCTTTATCTATTGCTATGAAACGGTTCTTCTTACCTGCTGTATTCCTACTGACTCTGGCGCTTACCAAGACTAAAAGCAAGCCTCGAAGGTTGCCGTCAACCTTGAGAATCGGAAGGAATTACCCTCAACAATAGCCTTAAACTCGTTCTCTCAACTGTATGAAAACAATAGTTACTTACGGAATTGCTTGTTTGCTACTAGGTTCGGCAGCGTCTTCTAGCTACGGTCAACAATTACAAGCGGCCGGAATAAGTGGCAGCTTCAACATCGCTCGGCTGCACACGGGGCAGCGTGAATTTAAGATGGGCTCTGTTACGATTGACCCGCAGGCCGACCAAAACAATGACGAAACTGGCAACGGAATCACGCTGTTTGGGCGTTGGCAGTTGGGCCGGGGCGGCTGGTACACCCAGCCCGAAGTAGGCTACGTATCGACTTTGGAAACCCCAGTCGGTATAACATGCAGTTCGGGGTCTATACCTTACTCAGGCCGCCGCATCCGCCACCTAGATGCACGTTTGTTGGGTGGCTATCAGTCCGGGCCGCTGCGCTTGTTTGCGGGGCCGATCGTGGGGTACTACCTCTATAACTCCACCAATTCAAGTGGAGCAAGCTTCACGAATTCCGACCTGCGCGAGGCCGCCACTGCCCTTGACGCAGCTCCGCCCCGCCTTCAGGCTGCCATTCAGGTAGGTACCGGCTTTAGTGTCTGGCGGCTTGATGTGAATGCCCGCTACGAATGGTGGCTGACGCAGTACAGCACGGTTGTTAGTTTGCAACAGCAGACGCATTACCTAAACCGAAACCTCCAGCAAGTAATCTTGGAAGTAGGATTTCAACTGTATAAGCGGCCTTTGCAAGCATATTGAGTTGGGCTGTGGCTCGAATAGTTTACGCTGAAGCGGTTGTGAGTAAACACAAAACGCCCGCCTAAAGACTAGACGGACGTTTTGTTGTTGAATCGAAAGCGAGTGTACGGCTAGTGCTGAATTACCACCCGCTTGGTGAAGGTGCCGGCCGAAGAACGTAACTGCACAATGTAGAGGCCATCAGCCACGTCGCTTGTGTTCAGATGAGCGCCTTGTTGCAACTGCCCGGAAGCTACGGCAGTGGTTTGCACCGTCTTGCCCAATACGGTCAGCAACGAAATCTGCACGGGGGTTTTGCTGCTTACGGGCAGGCGCACCGTTAGGTCGTTGCTGGCGGGGTTCGGATATAGCTCCAGTAATTCGTCGCGCTGCTGTTGTGGCTGGGTAGCCAGCACCCGCGTTGGAATCAGGTAGCCGGCCACTTGGTCGGTGAGCAGGTTGCTGGAGCCCTGAACAGCATCGATGCCCATGCCGCGGCGGGCAAATACCTGCCAGATCAGGTAGCTGTTGGCTTTGTTGTTATAGATGGAATCGGCTTTGAGGATGGCGTCGCGGCCATCGAGGAAGCCCGGCCGGCACACTTGCAGCTTCAGCCCATCGATTACCAGCTTCAGGGCAATGTTATTGCCGCCCGTGGTAGCCTTCAGGTTGCGGTTGTAGCCGTATTTCTCTACCAGCTTCCAGTTCAAATCCCAGAGCGTGGTGGCCCACACCGAGCCAACAGCGTGCACGGCCGTGTAAGGCGCCACCCCGATGTTGGCATACGTCTGGTTGTTAACCGCGAAATCCGTCGAGTAGCGCTGGGGCCGGATGCCGTAGCCATCGGTGGCCGCGCCGGTCACGTAGTTGCCGATACCGCGCGGGGTAAAGCCTTGGTCGCCGGGCTTGGTGGTCATCCAGAGGCCGAAGAAGTCGCTCCATCCCTCGCCCATTTGCTCGGCGTTGTTAAGGCAGTTTGCAACGGCCGGACCACCGGTGAGGCGGTTGGAGATGCCGTGGCCGTATTCGTGGGCAATTACGCCGTTGTCGAAGTCGCCGTCGCGCGTGATGCCGCTAACGGTGATGCTAACGCTGGTGCCAGAAGTAAGCGCCCCTCTGATTTTGTCGCCATCGGCTTTGGAAATAGCAACCGAAGGGATGCGCAAGCCCACCGTGTCGGTTGCCCCGCCATAGTTGGCAATGGCCGTATTCGGGATACTGTCGGCAATAAGTACCAGCCGGGCGCCGGCATTTTGCGCATTTCGGATTTTAGCGGGAGTGGAGCAGGTGCCGCCCCGGTACACCAAGGCAATGTTGCCGTTGATGGCGGCAGCGTTCAGCAATGGGTTGCAACTCCGCGGCGGATTGGCCGAGCCGTCGTTGGCTAGCACCACGCTGCCCGTAATAGGTCCGGCCGCGGTCAAAGTCCGGCCATACGCCGTGCCGCGCATGGGCAAAGAGCCGGCAATAGTAGCGGGGCCCGTAATGCTGCCAGCGCCACCGGGCCAGAGATACATCTGCATGCGGGGCCGCGACCCATCAACGGGGGTCGAGAAGTTGGCGTTGTTGGTGCCGCCGCCATCCTGCGCTTCCGCCCGCACATCGTCGTTGCCAAGGCCGGTGCCGGTGTAGTTGGTGACCTGAAAGTTGCCGCTCACTTCGTTGAAGCCCTTGTGGGCCATTACGTCGTGCATCAGGTTGTTCCAAACGAACAGGTTGGTGATGGCCGCATCCTGATACGCCTGGGGAGCATCCGTTTGATTGAAGGGAAAATCGAAAGACAGGTCCGGGCCGCCGTCGGGGCTGTAGCCGAGCGGGTTGCCGTTGCGGGCGGCGCGG
>NZ_CAXTBM010000018.1:9873-95936 GCF_964242765.1 uncultured Hymenobacter sp. | reverse complement strand
GTGCTCTACTTCCGGCGGTCCGAGAACATGGAAGCCGCTTACGGGCTGGCCATCACCCTAACCATGCTTATGACCACGCTGCTGCTAACCGTGTGGCTGCGCGTCAAGCGGGTACCACTGGCTGCCGTTGTGTTGTTTGCGGTGGTATATGGCATTATTGAAGGGTCGTTTCTGATTGCCAACCTCGTGAAGTTTCCGCACGGCGGCTGGGTGTCGTTGGCAATTGGGGCCGCGCTGGTTGGGGTGATGTACGTGTGGCTGCGGGCCTTCTACATCAAGCGCCGCCTCACCGAGTTCGTGAAAATTGACCCGTACATGGAAGCTCTCAAAGAGCTGTCCAGCGACGAGACGGTGCCGAAATATTCCACCCACCTCGTGTTCATGACGTCGGCCGAGCGGGCCACCGAAATAGAATCCAAGATCATCTATTCCATCTTCCAGAAGCGCCCCAAACGGGCGGACATCTACTGGTTTGTGCACGTTGATACCACCGACGAGCCGTACACCATGGAATACAAAGTGGTGGAATTAGCGCCCGATGATGCGTTCCGCATCACGTTCCGGCTTGGGTTCCGGGTGGAGCAGCGTATCAATCTGTACTTCCGCAAAGTGGTGGAAGACCTTGTGCGCAACAAGGAAGTGGACATCACCTCCCGCTACGAGTCGTTGAACCGGCAACACGTAACCGGCGACTTCCGCTTTGTAGTGCTCGAAAAGTTCCTCTCGGTGGAAAACGAATTCCCGGCCCTCGAAAAGCTGGTGATGCAGGCGTATTTCTACATCAAGCAGTTCATCGCCTCTGAAGACAAGTATTTCGGCCTCGATACCAGCTCAGTGAAAGTCGAGAAAGTGCCCCTCGTTATCACGCCCGTCCGCGACGTAGCGCTGAAACGGGTTACGTAGAAGAGCAACCGAGCAGCAGAGTGAGTTGCTGTCATTGCGAGCAGAGCGAAGCAATGACAGCAACTCGAAGATTTACTTTTCCTAAACTGACAAGCCCTTGACGTTGAATACGTCAAGGGTTTGTCGCGTTTTCAGGCTTTATGCACAGCGAAGAAGGATTGCTTCGACACTGGCTTGATGCGCCACATGCTCGCAATGACAGATCCGCTGCTCTATATACTTCTACTTAAGGAGGCTACTTCCTGCAAGAAACCCTTGCGTTTGACGCCGCTTTTGCGTCCCTTGGAACTCGTCTTTTCCTTACAACCCCAACTCCCACAATCTTATGCAAACTTCTACCCTTTCGGCGGCGCTACTAGTACTGTTGCTGACGGGCTGCCAAACCCAGGCCGACGAGCAACTGGCCCCGCAGCCCACGCCCGACCCGACCCAAGCCCTCAGCAGCCAGCAGCTCGACGCGCAAATCATGAGTACCCTGCGCGAAACCGGCCAGTTCAACTGGAACCAGGCTTCGGCCCATGTTGTGTGGAGCGCGCTTACCCGCTCCGACTATGTGCTGTCGGTAGGTTACCAGCCCGCAGGCTGCGCGAATGCCGTTCCCGCCGACGCGGCCAGTAACCCCGCCTGGCAGGAGGCCCGGGCGCAGGTGTTGGCTTTGATTCTGGCCGAAGAACGCAAAGCCCACCAGGAACTAACCCTGGCGCAGCTAGTGGCCTATGAAGAAAACGTGCTGCCCGTGGTAGATGTGACCGTGCGCGAACTCGGCACCATCAAGGCGCTGCGCGCCTCGCGGCTGGTACGCTACGCCGAACCCATGGGCTACGAGCCCAACCGCCCCACCGACGTAGCCAACAAAGGCGCGGCCTCGCTTAGCAGCAGCGGCTGCGACAGCAATATTCCCACCCCCGACTTGGTGGCCGGCGAAGATTTCACTGTATTGCCGGGCGGCGCCAAATCATCGTGGAGCCACGCCAACCAGTACCACAGCATCCGAACGGCCTGGAGCCAGAGCACGGGCCGTGACATCAAGGTGCTTATTATTGATACCGGCTGCTCGGCCACCCAAGAAAACCTGGGCGCTACGTTCAACCAAGGTTTGAGCACCGGCCGCACCGTGGAGCGGCTCGTAACGCTGCCCCGTACCACTTTTCTCGGTATCCCGACCGGCCCAGCTGAAACCTCCGACGACGGCTGCGGGCACGGCACGAGCATGGCCGGGGCCTGCGCCGCCCCCCGCGGCACCGACGGCGCTTCGGTGGGCGTGGCTTATAATGCCAACCTGATTGTAGTCCGCGCCGCCGAAGACGTGTTTCTCGACGGCAGCCGGGAAGTGAAGGGCGTGGCCGACGCCTACATCCTGGCCGCCAACCGCCCCGACGTCCGTATTATCAGCATGAGCATGGGCCGGCTCACCAGCTCGGGGCAAATGACCGATGCCATTCACTACGCCTACAGCCGCGGCAAGCTGATCTACTGCGCCGCGGGCACTTCCTTCGACTGGTCGTCCGGGCTGGTGGGCGTTATCTACCCCGCTTCTTTACCGGAAGCAGTGGCCGTTACCGGCGTGCAAGACGACCTCACCACCCGCTGCGACGAGTGCCACGTGGGCGCCGACGTGGAGTTTGCGGTGGTGATGCAACGCAGCAACAAGGACCTGCGCGCCCTGACCCTCGCCATGAGTGGCAACGACCCGAGCACCGTGGGCGGCTCCTCAGTAGCCACCAGCTACATGGCCGGCATGACGGCCTTGGTGTGGTCCCGCTACCCCACCGAAACCCGCGCCCAAATTATGAGCCGCCTCGTGGCCGCCAGCTCCAATCGCAACGCCCGCAGCAGCAGTTTCGGCTGGGGCCGCGTGAACGTAGGCGCTGCCGTGAGTGCGCCCGCTCTGTAAGCTTATAGAAACAGAGTAAGATTCTAAAGCAGTTTTTCACTTGAACTTGTTAACGCACTTTTCTGTATACTTGTACAACAAACCTGTACCAATATGACTACCGTATCCTACTCCGAGGCCCGTGCTAATCTGGCTTCCCTTATGGAACAGGCTGCCAGCGACCGGGAAGCCATTATTATATCTCGCCGCGGGAAAGAAGAAATGGCGTTGCTGCCGGCTTCGGAACTGGCGGGGCTGCTGGAAACGGCACATTTGCTTCGCTCGCCGCGAAACGCCGAGCGTCTTCTAGAAGCCATTGCCCGCTCGGAGCAGCAAACAACCGGCATAGCCTTAACAGTAGAGCAACTGAACCAGCGTTTTGGCCTCAAAGAAAAATAACCCGTTCTCAGCTAGCACTGTGACCTGGGAAGCGGTTTTCGACCCTGATGCCTTGGAAGATATTCACTATTGGGTGGAGACAGACCGCGCAATTGCTCTAAGAGTTTTAACCCTCATCCGGGTTATACTACGAGACCCTTTTACCGGAATTGGTAAACCAGAGCCTTTGAAATCACTAGGAAGCGGTATCTGGTCACGCCGAATCACGCAGGAGCACCGGCTACTTTATCGGGTGCAGGAACGGCGAATTTATTTTCTTCAAGCCCGCTACCATTACAGCAAATAAAGGTGGTATACCAAAAAAGCCCCACTGGAAATTTCCAGTGGGGCTTTTTCATATAAAAGACCTTAACAACCTACTTACTACTTGATTGCCAACCACTTCTTCAATACCACTTGCTGCTCGGCTGTGGGGCTAGCCGCTTGCTCGATGCGGTAGCGAATGGCGGTGCTGGCTAGCAGCGGGAACGTTAGCTCCTTAAGCTGGCCGTCGCGCGAGACCAGCATCTTCACTTGCGAGCCAACGGGACGGCTTGCTAGTAGCTTGCTGGGGTCATCGGTGAGACGGTTGCCATCGACGGCCAGCACCTCGTCGTTCACGTTGAGGCCACCTTGCCAGGCGCTGCCATTGCGCAGGGTGCTCGTCACCGTAAATTTACCGCCGGTGGTGCTAACCGTGGCGCCTAGCACGGCATCGGTGGTGAGGGGCGCCGTGTTTAGCTTGAGGCCAGCGTAGCCCAGCACGGTTTCGTAGGGCAGGGTTTCGGTGCCGTACACGTAACAGCGGAAGAAGTCGTCGAAGCGGCGGCCGGCCACTTTGGCTACGGCCGCCTGGTACTCCTCGTCGGTGAAGCCGCGTTCCTGCTTCTTGTAGTATTGGTCGTAGAGGTAGCGCATCACGTCGTCGAGCTGCTGCTGGCCTTTGGTTTCGTTGATGATCATCAAATCCAGCATGGCCCCGATCAGCTCGCCCTTGTCGTAGTAGCTGATGCCGGTATTGGCGGAATTTTCGTTGGGACGGTAGCCTTTAATCCAGGCATCGAAGCTCGACTCGGCCGCCGACTGCACTTTGTTGCCGGGCGTGTTTTCCACGCGGGTGATGCTGGTGCTGGTGCTGCCGAGGTATTCTTCGGGGCTCACGAAGCCGGCCCGCTGCACAATTTTGTCGCCGAAGTAGCTGGTGCCACCTTCGCTCACCCAGAGCATGTGCGTGTAGTTCTCGTTGTCGTAGTCGAACGGCCCGAGGGCTACGGGACGAATGCGCTTCACGTTCCAGAGGTGGAAATACTCGTGGGCTACTAGGCCCAGAAAGCCCTTGTACCCGGCTTCGGTGCTGTAGGCATTGCGCGAGGTGGAAAGCGTGGTGGAGTACAAATGCTCTAAGCCCCCGGTGCCCCGTTCGATGTTGTGCACGATAAACAAGTAGCGGTCCAGCGGATTCTGCCCCACTACCCGGTGCGCTTCCTCACACACCCGTTTCATATCGGCCAGCAGTTTGGCTTCGTCGTACTTGGCGCTACCAAACATAGCCACGGTATGCGGGGTGCCGTTGGCCTCGAAGCGCATTACCTTGTGCGTGCCGATTTCAATGGGCGAGTCGGCCAGTTCGTCGTAGTTGGAAGACGTGAAGGTAAACTGCCCACCGGTGGGCTTCAAACTGGTACTTACCTGGGTCCAGCCCGCAGCGGGCTGCACCTCCAACGTACTGGCCAGCTGCTTGCTATCGGCCGGGTACATGAATACACTGGTACCGTTGACGTAGCCGTGGGCGGCATCCAGGAAGCTGGTGCGCACGCTTAACTCGTAGGCATACACGCTGTAGTGCACCGTGAAGTCTTTCGCTTTGGGATGATACACTCGCCAAGTATTCTTGTTGATTTTCTCGGTGCGCAACACTTGGCTGCCGGCTTTGGCCTGAAAGCCCTCGACGTGGCGCGCAAACTCGCGCACCAGGTAAGACCCGGGCGCCCAGACCGGCATTTTCAGGTCGGTGTATTGCTTGCCGAAGCCGCCCAGGCTCATATCGACTTCGAAATAGTGCGTCTGCGGGGCCGGCATGGCCAAAGTATAACGCAACGTAGAAGCGGCCAGCGCCGGGTGGAACTCACTCAGCAGCACTACCAATCCCACCGCAGCCAGCAGTCGGAGACGAGAAAAAATCATGCGAAAAGAAAAATTAAAACAGTGAAGAATCGACAAAGCGGCAACACCCGCCTTTTAGGTTGCCGCAAAGAACGGCGAAAACCGCCTAGGGCTGCAAAAACCACCGAAAATTCACGGCCGCGAATGATAATGGCACCTTATTTGGCAAGCAGCAACCAAACACTTTAGCAGCCTGTAATTGCTGCGCTATTTGTTGGAAGCCCCAAACCAATGGCACCATTTCCTACTGTTCTGCTTCCATACCAGAACCTCAGCCGTACCTCCACCGTTAGGGGAGCGGCCTCTAGTTGCTGCAATTATCGGCTACTCTTCGTCAGACTGGGGTTCGGCTACGTTGGCAACTGGGCAAGGCCAGAAGTCCGCGCGTCTTTCACTTCCTCTCCAAGGGCCTTCCTTATGCGCTATATCTGGATAACATTCGGTGCGCTAGTTGTTTTGATGCTTGGCGTGTTTGGGTTGCCCAAGCTGCAACCCGCCGGCCAGCCCAAAAACCAGCCGAACCGCGAGCAACTACCGGTACAGCCCACTACCTGGACAAACGGACGCTCCACCCCGCCCCGCCCCGATAGTGTGGTTCGCTTTGCCATGCGCCAACTGGGCACCAACTACTGCTACGCCGGCAACACCCCCGCCACCGGCTTCGACTGCTCGGGTTTCGTGCAGTACGTGTTCAGCCGTTTCAAAGTGGAAATGCCCCATTCCACTGGCTTGCTGATTTCGGTGGGCCGACCAGTAGCCCGCAATCAAGCCCGCCCCGGCGACATCGTGGTCTTTACCGGTACGGCGGCCACCTCCACTACCCCCGGCCACGCCGGCATTGTAGTGTCGGAGGCTGGCCAGCCACTACGCTTCATCCACTCCTCGTCGGCCCGTCGCGAGTCCGGCGTGAAAATCAGCCAAGTCGAAGGCACCGACTACGAGCGCCGCTTCCTAGACGTACGGCGGGTACTTTAGGTGGTGAAGTTGTGCGCTTGTGAGAGGTGAGTTTGAAGTCCGGGCCACGCAACTAGTGCCAATGGAATTTCAAACTCACCTCTCACAAGCGCACAACTTCACCAATATAAAAGAGCGATGCCCGGACTGCCTATGCAAAACCTCGGTTGAGGCTGCTGGGCGGTCCGGGCATCTAATCCTTCAAATCTTACCAAGCGACGAGTCTGGGGTACAGCCCCGTCATCCTTATGTGTAAGACCTTGCCAGAATGCGGGAAAAAGCCAAATTAAAGCGTTTTTCCGCGCGAAAGCTGTTGTTAAGCGCGTCCGGCGGTGAAGCGGACTACATTCGACAGGCTTGGCAGGATTTGTTTGGGACTAATAGACATTTTGTACCTCCTTTCTTTACGTTCGACATAACCCCGGCCGCGCCTCCCAGCACCTTAGGGCTGCTTGGGCGGGGCTGTAGCACTCGCTACGGATGGTAAAGTTAAAAGCCTGCGGGATGGTTCAAAATTAAAAGGCCTTTTTTTACGCTGTACGGGCCCGATCTGCGCCAGTTGATTGAGGTTCAGGGACTTTATTTTGTACAAATGATATAGGCACAACCTGGCCTCAAACTTGCAACCCGACAATTTGTGGTAGCTGCACAGAAGGCAATGCTTTTGTTGGAGTTTTCTCCTATCTTTTTCCCCACATACTCATCCCACCCCTTAATTCCCATGAAAAAGTTTCTTTTCCTGTGCCTGACCTGCTTAGTAAGCTGCGTGGGTGTGGCTTCCGCTCAGACCCTTTCGCCACTAGGTGTATGGACCAATACCGAGAAGAAAGCCACTTTTGAAATCTACAAGTGTGGCGACAAGCTTTGCGGTAAAATTGTGACCCTGACTGTGCCCAACGACCCTGCAACAGGCAAGCCCAAAACCGACTCCATGAATCCTGATCCGAAACTGCGCAACCGCCCCCGGTTAGGTTTGGTGTTTATGCAAGGCTTTGAGTACGACGACGACAACAAGTGGGATGACGGCAAAATTTATGATCCGGAGAGCGGCAAAACCTACTCCTGCTACATGAAGATGAACAGCGCCAATTCCATGGAGGTGAAAGGCTATATTGGCTTCTCGATGATCGGCAAATCACAGAATTGGAGCCGGGTGAAATAACCTTTAATTAGCTGCCTGGCGTATACCAAGCGACGCTCCTGCTCCGGCGGGGGCGTCGCTTTTTTGCTATCTTACCCATCTCCCAGTTTCTGCTTTATCCGCTTCCTCCTTACTTACTAGCTAACTATGCGTTTCTGGTCGTACGATAGAACACCGCTTTCTTGGATATCTTGGCCCGGCGCCCGGCTACGCTACACGTAGTACCTACTAACCTGCTCTCTCGCTTTGAAATACCTTCTGCTTAGCTATTTATTTTTCTTAGCTGGTCTGGGTTCTGCCCGGGCGCAAGCGTCCGCCGCCCCACCCTTGGGCGTATGGGCCGACGACACCGGTGACTCGCATATCGAGCTGTACCGGTGCGGTGAAGAACTGTGCGGCCGACTGGTATGGCTCCGGCAGCCCACCGACCCCAACGGGAAGCCGCGCCTCGACCAAAACAATCCCAAAGAAGAGCGTCGCACCCAGCCCCTAAGAAACCTGACGGTGCTCCAACACCTACGCCACAACCCTGACAACGACCGGTGGGAAGGCGGTGAAATTTATGATCCCGAAAACGGCCGCACCTATTCTTGCTATATAAGTGCCACTGGCAAAGATCGGCTGGAAGTGAAAGGCTATATCGGCTTCTCGATGATCGGCAAATCTCACTACTGGCAACGGGTGAAATGAGCGAATTGGGCTTGCTAGACCACAAACTATCATTAATTTTTTAATTTATTTTTAACCGAAGGCAAGCCCCGGCACGGAGCTTGCCTTCGGTATTTTATCCCTTTTTTTGCAGTCTGTGGGGGTTTTATTGAGGAGCTAATCGAAACCATTTGTCTCGGCTGGTGTTCTCCTTCCATATTGAATTCCCACCTTGCATTCTTTCCTGAAACGGCTTCTTTCTTCGCCTTCTGCCTCAGCCCCGGCCGAGTGGCGGCCCCTGCGACGCACTCCAGCCGAGCAGCGGAAGCATGTGCAATGGGTAAACCAGCAGGTGTACTTGAATTGGGCTGGCCCTTATTTCAAGGCGTACCATTTCAGCAAAACCGGCATTCAGGGCCAGGGCCTACGTGCCCAATTGCTAGCAGAGCAAGGCCGTCAGGGCGCCGTCTTTTTCTATGATCCTAGCATTGGGCCCGGCAACTTTCGCCATTTCTTCGACCTGATTTGCGAACGAGTACTCACGCTAGGATACCACTTGTCTACGTCGGACCAGCGCATTTTGCACCATGAGCGTTACACCGAAACCATAGAGAAGCACTTTCTTAAGCCCCTGCCCCACGACTGTAGTATCACGGGCCGCTGCCTCCAGCGCTTCGGCACTGTAACGGTGGACCTAGTGAGCGTGAACGACCAGCCCGGCTTTATCCGCTTTACCAGCAACCCGTATCACGATGCCATCTTCACGCCTCCTGACTCCTTCGATGAGTTGATGGCTACGGTGCTCGATATGCCCCCCGCCCCGCCCGAAGTGCAAGCTCTCATCAAGAAGTATTACAAAGGATAATCTTGTAGTAGCAAGCCGCAATATCTTGCGGCTTGCTACTACAAGATTATCACTTCTTGGAAAACCAAAGGGCCGGCTTCGAAGGAAGACCGGCCCTTGTTTGTGGTTGTGCGTTGATCGACCACGCAACTCGAAACTTCTTATTCCCGCACGAAGCGGGCGAGCGAAACCTTGCCATTGGGCGCAGTGAGGCGCAAGTGGTAGAGGCCGGCGGCCAAAAGGCGCGTATCCAGCTGCGCCTTGAGCGGGTCCACGGTTTGCCGCAGCCATACGCGGCCGGTAGCATCCGTGACTTCGGCGACGGCGCGGGACGCTAAGTCAGCAAGCACAAGCGTTTCGCGGCAGGGATTCGGATAAACGGTAAGACGCGCGACGCGGGCTCCTGAACTGCTGCTCAAGATGAAAGTGTTGTCGCGGGTGGTGGTGCCAGTGCCGTTCAGTATCCACTGATTAGGATCGACTTCGATACGGGCTATCGTTTTGTTGATGGGTACGTTAAACGAAGACACTGGCTGGCTTTGACGCAGCCGCAGCGTTTGGGTGGTGTTGTCGGTAAACGTAAGGAGGTAGTCAACGTCGGTGTCGAAAAACGGCGTGACACTGGGCAGGCTCACGGTTTCGGTGGTTTCGAGATAGAAGTTCTGGCCCGTCTGGTTCCAGCGCACGTTGAACGTGGGATACCCTTCCCCCGCAAACCACTGATTGAAAAAGTACTGCAAGGGCCGGCCAGCCTCCGCTTCCACGATGCGCTGCAAATCAATTGTGCGGGCTGTGCGGCCGCTGTACGTGGTTTGGTAGGTGCGTAAAGCACGGAAGAATTTAACGTCATCATCAAGCAGATAACGCAGCATGTGCACCACCGCGGCGCCCTTGTTGTAGGTAAGGCGCCCATTAAAGATGCGACCTACATTCGTGGTATCGGGCACCCTTACGCTGCCATCGGGACTGCGCATAACGCTGGCGTGCACGTTATCCATCCACGACCGGGCCGTGAGGGCAGAAGGCGCCGTAGCAGAAAACTGGACGAGTGCTAGATATTCGCCGTAGGAAGCGAAGCCTTCATTCAGCCAGATATCTTCCCACGAGCCGCAAGTCACGTTGTTGCCGAACCACTGGTGAAACAATTCATGAGCCGTCAGCGTGAAACTGAAACCGTCTTGGGTGGTCATGGTTTGGTGCTCCATGCCGCCCCCAAGCGGGGCCATGCTGTGGCCGTATTTTTCACTGGCAAACGGATAGAGCCCGACCAAGCTGGAGTAGTGTTCGATGAAGCCCGGCGTGCGGTCAATTTCCGTGCGGAAGTTGGTGAGTGCCGCTTGATTATACACGTAATTGACAATCGGAATCTGGGGGCCGCCAGTGGGGTTGGCGTAGTTGGTGTACTCGATATAGGGCCCCACCGCCACCGATACCAGATAGTATGCAACGGGTTTGACGCGGTGCTTCCACTCGTAGCGGCTCTTGCTGTTGGGCAAGGACGTTACGCGCTGCAACACTCCATTGGACCCTACCTTGTTGCTGCTGCTCGTCGTCACCCACACATCCAACGAATCGGCTTTGTCGGTGAGCACCTGCTTGCAGGGCCACCACTCGTGGGCTGAGAAGGGCTCGGAAAGGCTCCAGGTGACATCAACGCCGTAGTTGTTCACAAACCGGGTGCTTAAGGCATTGCCAATAGCCGCCGACTGGCCGCTCGGGGCAGTGCCCCGGTAGTAAACAACGGCAGTGAAAAGCGTGTTGGCAGCCACCCCCTGCGGAATAGCCGCCGTAACGTCGGAGCCTACCCAGCGCCAGCCCGAAGAGCGGCGGCCGTTCACCACCACCGAGTCAATGGTATAGGTTGGGTAAAGTTCAAAGGCCACGGAGTCGAGAGGCTGCGTGCGTGTTCGGGCTGTCATACGCACGTTGCCGCTCACGTTGCGCGAATTGTTTTCCAGAGCCAGATCAAGCTTGTAGTACTTTACATCATAGCGGTCCATCTTCTGCCGGTGCTGCACGGTGGTAGCCGGCTGACGCAGCGCAGCCTGCACATGCGAACGGGCGCAGCTAAGCGCCGCACTGCCTAGGGCCGCAGTGTTGAGGTTGGGGGCTACCGATTGGCTGACCCTAGCCTGCGCGTACAGGCCGGACATTGACGACAACAAACTGATTATCAATAAATAGATGCGTTGCATATACGTGCCGCAATGAAAATTTAGCAACAAAGAAGCCAAGGGAAGTAAGGGTAGCAAGATACACAGCCCCCACTACAAACTGAGGCCTTAATCCTATGGGTTCCGCCGGGCAGGTTGTATATTTCGAGAGTTGTTCTCACCAATCTTTCGCGCCTGCAAAAATGGTTCTTTCTATACTCCAATCTATACTTCAAGTATTTCGTGGTAGTTACCGGTTGCCCGGCCTATTGCTGCTCTTGCTTTTGTTTACAGGAGTAGGGCGCTCAGCTCAGGCTACGCACATTGTGGGCGGCGAAATGGACCTGCAATACTTGTCTGGTTCCAACTATTCGATAACGCTGAATCTGTATTTCGACGCCCTCAACGGCAATGCCGGCGCTTTGGATACCACCCTGACGGTCAGCATCTTCGACAAAGCCACCAACGTTCGGATGCAAAATCTAAACTTACGCCTCCGGACCAATACTTTCGTTAGCTATACCAATCCGGCCTGTACGTCGTCGTCGTTGGTTACGCGCCGGCTGGTGTATACAGTTGGGGTTGAGCTAGCTGCCAACCGCTATGCAAGTCCGGCTGGCTATTATGCCGCGGTGGAACGCTGTTGCCGCAACAATGGCATCAGCAACATTCAAAACCCGGGCGACGCCGGCCAGACTTTCTACCTGGAATTTCCGGCCGTTGTGCGCAACGGGCAACCTTTCCGCGACTCCACGCCCCGCATTTTCCCGCCCCTGAGCGATTATGCCTGCCGCAACGAACTGTTTTACTATGACTTTGGCGGGCAGGATGCCGATGGCGATTCGCTGGTTTACGAGTTGGCTACTCCTTTCAACGGCAACTCCAGCCCGGGTAACCCGAAGCCAGTTGCGGCAGCACCACAGCCTTACAGAGAAATAACATGGTCGAATGGCCGCAGCGAAACCAGCCAGATTCCGGGCTCCCCCACCCTGACTATCAATCGGTTTACGGGCCGACTACAGGTACGGCCTTCCCAAGTAGGGTTATTTGTGTTCGGCCTTAAATGCTCGGAATACCGGCGAGGTGTGAAAATTGGGGAAACCCGGCGTGATTTTCAACTCAAGGTGCTATTGTGCACCCCTAACTCTGCCCCTAGCATGACGGTGCAGGCGGCATCCAGCCCCGGCATTTACCGGGAAGGAGTGGATACTGTGCGCCTGCGCCCCGGCTCCGACCGCTGCCTGAACCTGCGCTTCACCGACCCCGACTCGCCCTCACAGTTGGCGCTGAGCTTACGGGCCGTAAACTTTCCAGCCGCCTTGCTGCCAGCTTTCACTCTCACGCAAGGCACCATCCGAACCCCCGGCATGCCCGATACGCTGGTGTCGCGGCTGTGCTTTCCGAGCTGCTTTAATTCGAGGGGCCAAGTGTATCTACTAGATGTAATCGTGTCTGACAACGGCTGTAGCCTCCCGAAGCGCGATACGGTGCGCGTGGCTTTCACGGCCCAGCCCGATCCAAACGGTCCGCCCGTCTTGGTTAGCACGGCGGGCCCTGCCTTGCCCTTGAAAGCCCGCGTAGGCGACCTTATTACGTTCGACGTGACGGGCTCCGACCCCGACAGTGACCCCGTAACCCTGACTTTGAACGGGGTGGGCTTCCAACCGAACGAGGTGGGTGCTACGTTCACGCAAGGGGCCAACGGCAGCCAGATTCGGGGCCGTTTCTCGTGGCGCATCGACTGCCGGGCGGCCGGCCGGCCGTTGCACGAATTCCGGTTTACGGCTTCGGCCGGGCCCTGCAACGAGCCCCAGACCGTGGTCCTGACGGTCCCCATTCAAGTGGAATACACAAACACGCCGCCCGTGCTTACTTCCCCCGAGCTACCGGCCCTTCTTAGCGCTACCGACCCACCCGTTACGATTGAGCGGCTATTGGGAGGCGTGTTCGAAGCCACCTTCAACGGTACCGATACGGAGCAGGACCCGTTGGTGCTATCCGCTACCGGCAACGGGTTCGATTTGGCGGCCGCCGGCATGAGCTTCCGTCCTACGAATGGCAATGGGCAAGCCTCGGCCACTTTCCGCTGGGATGCTAATTGCGCCGCCATCACCCTGCCCGGCCAGATTTTGGAAGTTACGTTCCAGCTTCAGGAAACCACTTGCCGGCCGGGACCCCAAACGCGCGTCGTCCGCTTTAAGCTTGCGCAGCCGGAAGCTGTCGAGTTCTTGCCCGACAACATCTTCACCCCCAACAGCGACGGTAAGAACGACGCTTTCAAGATTGCTACGTTGCCGGCTGATTTCTGCGATTCGCGCTTTGCTACCATCAAAATATTCTCCCGCTGGGGCAACTTGGTTTACCAATCCCAGGACCGCAACTTTAGATGGGACGGCGGCAAGCAGGTTGCGGGCGTTTACTACTACTTGATTGAGTATACTGATGGCCGGAAGTACAAAGGCCCAATTACCTTGGAGCGCTAAGGTCCATTGCAAGCTATAAAATCAACTCTTTCGTGAATTAGAGCGCAACAAAAAAGCCCGGTACTACCCGGGCTTTTTTGTTGCGCTCTTCAGATAGAAGAGCTAGTACAAGAACACAAATACGACAAACAACACCACCCACAGCGCATCAATGAAGTGCCAGAAGTAACTTAAAAGGCGCAGTTGAAGGCGGCGGTAGGGGTTGCGGATGAAAACAAGGGTACGAACTGCGTCGCGAGAGGCATGTAGAGTGCGCAGCAGCAAGGCCAACAGAAACAACATTCCGCCCAGTAAGTGAGCCACGTGCAAAGCGGAAATCAGGTAGATGTAAGTGCCTGAGGCATACGTACCAGAGCGTATACCGTTGAAAGTGACGCCCTGCGTTGCCAGTTCGCGCCAGCCCAGTACTTGCAAGCCCGCGAAAATACACCCCAGCAACATAGTAGCCCCGAGGCAACGGGTCAGGTTCACGATATCGTCGGCGCGGTAGATGCGCGGTGCCTGGGCCAGCGTATAGCTACTGATCAGCAGCACAATAGTACTGATGGAGAAGAACTTGGGGAAGGGGTGCAACCCACGAGGTAAGTTGGCCATGTAGCGGGTTTGCACATACGCTACTACCAGAAACAAAAATAACACCCCGACACCAACCAGGGCCAGATAGAGCATCATCAACATGGGCGGAACTCGCTCCAT
This sequence comes from uncultured Hymenobacter sp., assembly GCF_964242765.1. Classification (NCBI taxonomy): domain Bacteria; kingdom Pseudomonadati; phylum Bacteroidota; class Cytophagia; order Cytophagales; family Hymenobacteraceae; genus Hymenobacter; species uncultured Hymenobacter sp. The sequence goes on along the minus strand of NZ_CAXTBM010000018.1, from coordinate 81,700 downwards.
GCGTTGAAAGGCTGAGGCCGGCCGATTGGCCCCTACTTTGTCTTTACGTTCTTTATCGGAATTCATGCGCGGTGGCGGGAAGAAAGCGAAGTCTTTGGCAAGCCAATTCAGAAAGCTTTAGTTCCGGACAGAACCAAAGCCCTCAAGCCAGAAGCCATAAAGCAAGATACGCAAAAGCCTTTCTCGCCGACAACCAGAATTACGGGCTTTTCTGGGCGGATCAAGAGGAAAACACGTATATGCTGCTATCGGCAGCGAGTGGCAAGTAACCTTGCTGGCCTCCCACAAGCTGCCGACAGCAGGATAACAACCAGACGACCAGTAGGATTTCAGCCGCCCCGAAAAAAAGATCCAACCTTACCTAGCACGGCGTTGAAGGTGATTCGAGGGCTACGGCCAGTACCAAAAGTTACGTGCGTTTTGCCCGCCACCCGCAGATCCATCACGAGGCCTAAGCGCAAGGCGAGGTCGTTGAGTTGCTGCAAGGGGTCAATCTTAGGAGCATTTTTAGGTTTGGGGGGGGCGTTCGGGTCCTGAGGGGGCCCACTCGTAAGCTTGTCGAGCACGCGCTGGCTAGGAAAATTGACGATGAGGTAAGTACCCGATGCGGCAATCTGAATGGCATCACCATCCCAAGTAATCACCAACTGCGCCTCCAGTTCGAGACTGTTAGCCAAGGGAGTCTGGGTTAGTAGGAGGCAAAGCAGGACGGCTGGCAGCGGCCGGGGCTGGGTTTTCGCCGCGGGTGCGAATGCGCAACGAGCCGTTTAGCCGCCAGGTAGCCGCTGGCGCCGCCGGGTTTTGAGGGTTGGGCACTTGCAGTTCCATCTGGTCGAAGGCCAACGCCAGTTCGACTCCGCCCGAGAGCTTGGAGAGTAGCGAAGCGGCCGTATCGGCCCAGGAAGTGGGTTGTTGCGTTGAATCGGGCATGGGAGAGGTAGAAGAATAAGTGATGAATACCTCCGGCGGGTTGGGAGCCGAAGACTTGGCAGGGTTATGGCAAACGACGGGTCTCGGCGCAAGTTACACGCATCCTTAAATGTCGTACGGCTGGCCAGCCAAAACATTCTTCACCAATCATGGTCCCTTACCTTACAGACTATAGTATAGCGCTTCCTTAATCTAATTAAGCTCGACTGCGTATGAGAGCCATCTGCCACTTTTTCTCTACTTCCACTCCTATGCGTTTCCCTTCTTATTTCTCGCCGTTACTAGTTCATGCTCTGCTATTTACCTTATCGAATACGCAGGCCCAGGACACTTCTACTTCCACCCGGCACGCTCTTCCCGTCAACAACCTAACGGAGCTGGCCGTACCCGCGCCCGAGGCGAACCAAGCCTTTGGAATGGCCGACAACACCGAGTTTATTTATCAAATAAAGGATGCGGGAGGTAAGCCAACGGGTGAGGTGCGGCAGCGGGTGGTAACGTTAACTAGTGCGGAGCGAAAGGAAAGCAAGAAGACTATTGTGCCGGAAAGCATTACCTCACTGAAAAGCGGCCTCTATTCCAACAAGAATCAATTGGTACGGCTACAGGACCTGATCTTCCGCAGTCGCCGCGACACCAGCTTCACCGATGGCCTCGCCGACTTGGATGCTAACGCCCTCAACCGCTTCCGCGACCGGAAGCTGGTGTACTCCCCAATTCCCGTTGCTTGGCCTAACCGGCCCACGGTGGGCAGCCGCCTCCCCGATGGCGGCGTCAGCGTGCAGGTTAGTAGCTCGGTGGTCGATATTGCCACCGTTAGTACGGTGCTCCGCAAGCGGCGCGTAGTGAGCGGACCATCGTCGTTGACGACGCCGGCGGGCACGTTTTCTTGCTACAAAGTAGAAGCTGTGCGCGAGAGTGCCACTACCCCCCGCCCCGACATGGCGATGCGCACCAGCGTCAAGCAAGTGGATTATTACGCTCCTGGCGTGGGCATCGTGCGCACCGAAATCTACGGCAAGAACGGCAAGGTGGCGCAGGTACGAGAGTTGGCGGCTCGCAACATTAGCGCGGAGTAGCGCGGCGCGTGGGGGCGCACTAAAAAAGTCGTAATTTTCGGTTATAGCTTTTCTTTGCTTTCCTTGTCTAGCCCATAACCCTATGACCACCAAGATCTTCGTACTGGCCGCCACTCTAACTGCTTTAAGTGCCTGTCAGTCAACTCCGGCTACCGATGCAGCCACTGCCGGCAAGCCCGCCACCGAAACAACGGCCGTGAGGCAGGGAAAAACGTATGGTGCAACCGTTACGGCCGAGGGCGCTAAGCCTCTCTCCGAACTCAAGCAAGTGCTAGGCAACCAGGATTCGGCGCAGGTGAAGCTGGTAGGCACCGCCGATGCCGTGTGCCAGGCCAAAGGCTGTTGGCTAACCATGAAAACGCCCGAAGGCCAGGAAATGCGGGTCCGCTTCAAAGACTACGCCTTCTTCGTGCCCAAAGACATAGCCGGCAAAACCGTGGTGATAAACGGCTGGGCCCACCGCGAGGAAGTGCCTGTGTCGGATTTGCAGCACTACGCCAAAGATGCCGGCAAGTCAGACAAGGAAGTAGCCGCCATTACCAAACCCGAAGAGCAGTTGAACTTCGAGGCGGACGGCGTGCTTATAACCGACAAAATGTAACTCTTGCTTCGGCTTGTTCCGGAAGCAGTTAAACAACTTAGTTCTTAGTGGAAAGCCCGTTTGTTTTGAAACAGACGGGCTTTTCATATCCTGAGTATCCCGAAAGCCGTAGCTTGCAAAGCCACTTGACTCCAACTCAGCAATCAGTGGTAGTAGTTGAAGCTTACGCTCCCGTTTTCTATGACAACCGACATTCAGCAGCAAATCACCGCCCTCACCGAGCGCCTGCACCACCTTAACTACCAGTATTATCAGCGCGATATTTCCGAGGTATCCGACCAGGAATTCGACCAGCTTTTGGCCGACTTACAACGCTTGGAAAAAGAGTATCCGCAGTTGGCCCTTCCCAATTCGCCCACCCAACGGGTGGGCGGCACCATCACCAAGCAATTCCCGACGGCTTTGCACCGCTACCCCATGCTTAGCCTGGGCAACACGTACTCGGAAGTGGACTTGCGCGAGTTCGACGAGCGGGTACGCCGGGGCTTGGAAGGGGCCGAGTTTGCCTACGTCTGCGAGTTGAAGTTCGACGGGGTAGCCATGAGCCTCACCTACGAGCAGGGCCAGCTCACGCAAGGCGTCACCCGTGGCGACGGCACCCGCGGCGATGTGGTAACCAATAACGTGCGCACCATCAAGAACTTACCGCTGCACTTGCGCTCCGACACCGCCGCCAAGCAACCCGCTGAAATGGAAGTACGGGGCGAAGTATTTATGCCTTTGCCGGTTTTTGCTGAACTCAATGCCGAGCGCGAAGCCAACGGCGAGGCACTACTGGCTAATCCCCGCAACGCCGCTAGTGGTGCCCTCAAGCTTCAGGATTCCGCCTTGGTGGCCGAACGGCGGCTGCGCTTCTTTGCCTATTCGTTTCTGATGCCGGGCCGGAGCATGTTCCCCACGCACAGCGCCTCCTTGGAAGCCCTGCACGCCTGGGGCCTGCCGGTATCGAGCACGTGGCGGCTTTGCCGGAGCATGGACGAGGTGCTGGCTTTTGTGCACGAGTGGGACAAGAAGCGCTTCACGCTGCCCGTGGCCACCGATGGTATTGTTATCAAAGTCGATGATTTCCGGCAGCAGGAACTGCTGGGCTACACCTCTAAGAGTCCGCGCTGGGCCATTGCCTACAAGTACCCTGCCGAAGCGGCCCGCACCCGCCTGCGGGAAGTGCAGTACAACGTTGGGCGCACCGGCGCCGTCACACCCGTTGCGCTACTCGACCCTGTACCATTGGCCGGCACGGTAGTGAAGCGTGCTTCCGTACACAACGCCAACCAGATAGCTGCCCTCGACCTGCGCCTCGGCGACATGGTATTCGTGGAAAAAGGCGGCGAAATCATTCCTAAAATCACCGGTGTCGATCTTGCGGCCCGCCTCCCCGAAAGTCAGGCCATCGTCTACCCCGCCACGTGCCCAGCCTGCGATACGCCGCTAATCCGGCCGGCGGGCGAGGCGCACTACCGCTGCCCCAACGAGCGAGGCTGCCCGCCCCAGCGCAAAGCCAAGCTCGAACACTACGTGTCGCGCAAAGCCCTGGACATCGATGGGTTAGGCGCCGAAACGGTCGGCCGCTTCTTCGATCTGGGCTTGGTTGCGGATGCCGCTAGCCTGTACGACTTGCCTGCTAAAGCGCAGGAGTTGGCGCAGTTGGAACGCATGGGCGAAAAGTCGGTGCAGCGCTTGGTGGCCGGCCTGGAGCAAAGCAAGCAAGTGCCTTTCGAGCGGGTACTGTTTGGGTTGGGAATTCGCTACGTAGGCGAAACCGTAGCCGAGAAGCTGGCGGCTCACTACCGAACGGTAGACGCCTTGGCGCAAGCTTCGGTTACCGAGTTAGCCGCCGTATCCGAAGTTGGCGGCGTCATTGCTGAATCGGTGGCAGCCTGGTTTCAGGAGCCCGCCAACCGCGACTTGGTGGAACGATTGCGGCGAGCGGGGGTGCAATTGGCGCTTACCGGCGAAGCCCCGCAGGCCGTGAGCAACCGACTGGAGGGCCTGACCTTCGTTTTGTCGGGCGTGTTTGAACAGCACAGCCGCGACGAGCTCCAGGCGTTAATTCAAGCGCACGGCGGCAAAATAACGGGCAGCATCAGCAAGAAACTTAGCTACTTGGTAGCGGGCGACAAGATGGGTCCTGCCAAGCGCGAGAAAGCCACCGAGCTAAAGGTGCCCATCATTTCGGAAACCGATCTGTTGGCCATGCTTCCCACTGAAACGGAGGCTAATTTCAACGAAGTTGAGGGCTTGGATACACCGCTTGGCGACGTACAAGATTTAGGCTTTTCCTCGAAATCAACTGAACCTGACACTTTTCCAGCGGAAAGCAGTGGCACAGGTCAACAGGGTTCTCTATTTTAGGGCCCTCATAATACCGGCCTCCCGGGCAGCATACTTTCACGAATGGGTTAGCCTGGTTACCGCGTAGCCACGCTTCAATTCCCCCCTGATCCCTCGGGGAGTATGCGTCCGGGAGTACCGGTGGCCAAGCCTGGCCTCGGCGCAGTTTTTCTTCACGCCGCTTTTCCTTTCCTTTTCTCGTTTCGTTCTGCGCCATGTCCCGCTTCCTGTTGCTGGCTTTCCTGGGTATATTCCGTCTGACGCCTTCGGCACTCGCTCAAACGGCAACACCGTTTGCGCTGCCGGCAGCGGTAGCCAACATGCTGAAGCAACCCCGCACGGTTCTGCTTGACGTGCGCACGCCCGACGAATTTGCTGCTGGCCATCTGAAAGGGGCGCAAAACCTAAACTTCCGGGCCCCCGACTTCCGCGAGCAAGTAGCCAAGCTCGACACAGCGCAAACGTACGTTCTGTACTGCGCTTCCGGCAACCGCAGCGGTCAAACTAGGAAGCTTATGGAAGAAGTGGGCTTCAAAAAGGTTGTTAATGCCGGCGGTTTCAAAGACTTGAGAGCAGCTGGCTTGGAGTCTGAATAACAACCATGGTCGGTTTAGTTTTCCACCCCTAGTCTACCTTTTAGCTAAAGGGCCGGGGCAGACTTAGCAAACGTCGGCTCGGCTCTAGTCACTCTTGGTTAAGGTTGCATAGCATTTTGGGCGCTACTCCTGCTCGTGGTGTTAATGGGCAATTGGGATCTGCGAAATTCAGCGCTACTAGCGTCTCTGTATTGCTATAGCAAGTGCCCGACTTGTGCCGTATAAGGCGGACGAATAGTGTGGGTTAATAGAAGAGCTTTTAGCGAATTTCGCTTCTTTTTTTAAAATATAACTATCTGATTTACAAACGAATATCGTTCATGATCAAACTCGTGCTTTAGATCAGTTCAATAACCTAGCGGCCCTGACAGATAGTTTGAGTAGGAAGGGTATCAATGGTTGACTTTCGTCTTGTTGAATAGATTTTTGCACGTAAAAAGGAAAGTTAGCCGTAGAAGCTCCGCCCTGCCCATCAGTGACAGTAACGTAGAGGCGGTAGGCTCCGGGGGTAGTTGGAGTGCGGACGAGGGTTCTAAATTGATTGGGGTTTAGCACTGCACCGGGAAGTGGCTCATCGCGCACTTGCAGAATCTTCCGGTCTTCACGCCAGCGCGATTCAGGCCGTACTTCCCATGCAATGCGCAAGCTATCATGCTCCTGATCTTGGGCCGTGACATAAGCCGGATATATCTGGCCGGGGCGCAAGTGCAAACTCTCACTGGCCAAGCGCTGATCGAACCGAATATCACTCACCTGAGGAGCACGATTGGCAGGCCAAGCGCCGCGCCATAAGTACTGCATCTGGTCAACGAGTTCGGTACGCTCACCGGTAGGCGTAAATAAGCTAAACCAAGTAGGAGTTGCCTCCTGTCGGTTGCCCCAATAAAAGACGTAGGAGCCCAAGCATTGGCCGCGCTGTTTTTCAATTCCAGTGCGGTAATAGTTGGCCACCGCTACTGCTTTCTGCGCGCTTCGTGGCTCCAGCGCTGCTCCCCAACTGGTTTGTAGTGACTCCCAGTAACCCTGGGCACCAAATTCAGTGATAATATAGGGCTGCTGCCAATTGATCTTTTGCAGATAACTTCCGAGTTCTTCTAAGCGACCATAGCTATTAAAAGCTATGAAGTCTAGCTCATGACCCCGGTTTCCCATCCATTTCAGTACTGTTGGATCGATGAATGTAGATAGCACCGGGTGGTTTGGGTCCACCTCGTGGATCATTCTCGCCGCATCATCAATGGCATCAAACACCTCCGGATTGCCGGAACCCTGCTCCACCTCATTGCCAACATCCCAGGCAAGTAAAGCTGGGTGGTTACGATAACGCAATACCTGCTGGCGTAATGCCTGAAGTTGTTTTTTTACGGCTTTCCTATCATAGTAATCAAAACCATCCCGTTCGGGCACCAGCCACAAACCAAGTAACACCGTTAGGCCGTGCGCTTGCGCCGAGTCGAGCAGCGGTTGGGCATAATCAGTAGTCCAGAGGCGCACAGAATTGCCGCCGGCTGCTTTCAACAAAGCAAACTGTTCGAGTCCACCAGCACCTTGAATGAAATAAGGTTCTCCGCCACGCTGCAATTCGTATCCGGTGCCTTTGCGGACCACCCGCACTGGCACAACCTCACTGACTGACGCACCGTTGGGAGCCTGACTTTGCTGCTCAGGCACATGCGTTTTTCTTGTCTGCTCGGTACATGCAACAGCCAAGCTAACAAGGAAAAGAACAAGAAGAGGGAAACTTGTCCTTTTCGATAACCTGCATGCTTCGAACAATTGCAGCATGAATTCTTGTTGGTACTTTTGACTAATATTTCGACGTACGAACCGAACTCAAGCTCGGACGTGCGCCACGAATTTATAATTTAGCATATAAATAATACTAATATATTCCTTTAATTATAAGTTGTAAAATTTAATATTATTAATTATTCCCTGTTTTTTCATACGTAGTTTATTTATTACACCAGTACAAAGAGCTATGTCCTAACATAAGTTGGTGAGATAGTAGGATTGCAATTTGTTAAATGCGCTCAAATGAACAAGGCTCTAAATATAGGGAGTGAAGAGGCATTTAAAAGGAATAGTACAAAACTCGCTTCCGTTCTAACTGTCAATTATAAAGTTGCACCTGGTGTGAAGCAGATGCGGCTGTTAGTGGCCGTGGGCTGCGTGCTGCTACTGCAATTCATTTGGTGGTTTGCCGACGCCGACCACATCGGCAATCCGCTGCTGTTTTGGCTGCTGACGGTTTCGCTTGGCTTTAAATTCCTACGCACTCTGCACGAGTGGTACCACTACATAAATGTACGTGAGCCGGTAACTCCTGTCTGGCAACCGGGCTACGCTCCTACCATCGACGTATTAACAACCGCCTGCCCCGGCGAACCCTACGATATGATCGTGCGCACGTTGCAGGCCATGCAGGCTATCCGCTACCCGCACACCAGCTACCTCTGCGACGAAGGTGACGATCCGTACCTGCGCCGCATCTGCCAAGAGCTTGGGGTAGTACACGTTACGCGTCAGAACAGGATACACGCCAAGGCTGGCAACATCAACAATGCGCTGCGCCAAGCCACCGGCGAGTTGTGTGTGGTGCTCGACCCCGACCACGTACCCGCCCCCAACTTCCTCGACCAGGTGGCACCTTATTTCCAGGATACGCGCGTGGGCTTTGTGCAAGTGGTGCAGGCCTATGGCAACCAGCACGAGAGCTTGGTAGCGCGCGGCGCGGCCGAGCAGACGTACTATTTCTACGGGCCGCTGCTTATGGGTATGAATGCCTATAACACGAGCCAGGCTATTGGGGCCAACTGCACTTTTCGGCGAGCTGCTCTCGACTCGATAGGGGGGCACGCGACTGGCCTTACCGAGGATATGCACACGGCCATGCGCCTGCACGCGCAAGGCTGGCAGTCGGTGTACTTGCCTAAAGTGCTGACCCGGGGACTGGTGCCAACTTCGCTTGGGGCCTTTTACTCGCAACAATTGAAGTGGTCACGGGGGGCTTTCGACTTGCTGTTTCGGGTGTATCCTCGCTTGTTTTTTCACTTCAGCTGGCGCCAGCGGCTGCACTATCTGTTTTTGCCCCTCTATTTTCTTTCGGGGGTAATCACCCTTATTGATATAGCGGTGCCCACGCTGGCGCTCGTAACCACAAGTTTTCCTTGGCGGGTAGGAATGGGCGAATTTGCTTTGCACATCTTACCCTTCAGCGCGCTCGTGCTCCTGATCCGACTTTGTGCGCAGCGCTGGCTGCGCGAGTCTCATGAGACAGGGCTTCACTTAGCCGGGGGAATTTTGCGGATAGGCTCGTGGTGGGTGTATACGCTAGGCTGGCTTTACGCACTACTTGGCATCAAGGTGCCCTACATTCCAACGCCCAAGGAAGGACGTCCAGCTACCGAATGGCTTATCAGTCTGCCTAACATAGTAGCGGCTTTACTGCTGATTGCCGCCGCAAAATATGGCCGGGGGCTTTCCTTAACTCCAGCCACCCAATTTATGTCGGTGCTGGTGCTCTTCAATGCCGCCATTCTGCTGACGGCGGTAGTCATGGCTCAGCACCGAATTCTCGAAGTAATGTTGCGCACGGTTGCTGCCGTGCGGCCCCTCCGGTGGCTGGTATCCGCCATTGACCGGTGGCGCGGTCCGATTGGCCGGCAATTAGTGCAAGGCTTACGACCAGCAGCCGGGCGTTTTGCCGTCGGGCTGCTGGGCACTTATTGTCTGATTTTGGTGCTGCAATACAGCTATAAAACCTACTACGCCTCCTTAGAGCAACAATGGTGGCCCACGCAACCAGACGCGGCCTTGCACTTAGGACAAGTAGTGACATTATCTGCCCCTAATAGCCCTTCCTCCACCAACCCCACGGCCCTGCTAGCCCTAGATGTGCCGGCCAGCAACACAGCAGCGCAACTACAGGCGCTGAAAACGACGCTGGCAGCACGGCGCGGGGCCACCCTGCTCAACTGGGCGTTGAAGCCGGGCAAACAAGGAAATTTGCAACAGCTAGCGCAACTACAGCTCGATGAGCTTACGCTGCCCGTGCTTCTACGGCCCCTGCTGCCGGCTACCTCGCCAACCCAATATCAGCACAACTGGCAACAGATAGTGCGCAAGGTGCGCACATTGGGCGGACGGCGTGTGATATGGGTGTGGACCCCACCGCAGGGTGATTCGCTGAAGGCTTACTTTCCGGGCGTCAACTATGTGGATTGGGTTGCCGTGGATGGACGCAGCGTCCTCTCTGATCCGGTCGAGTGGTACAATCCAATCCGTGCTCAACTGGCCCCTGCCATAGAGCTACACTCCAAGCCAGTGCTCTTACTGATGGCCTCCGCCGAAAGAACAAAGGTGGTTCCGCAACAGTTGAGCGAAAGTTTTCCCGAAGTGAAAGCCGTAATCTTTGACCGGGCAGCGCCCAATGTACCTCTAACCAAACACGTCAGCTTTTCAACACAGTAGAGTTCCTACCCACAAGGAGCACCGACCCGATAATCGGTGTTCCTTGTGGGTAGCAATAGGACCATTAAAAACTATTCACCAAACTGTTGTGCAGGGTACGGGGACTCCAGTAGCCGCTGGCAATAAGGCGGCGAATGGTGTAGAGCGGATCTTGTGGGTCACGCTTTTCGGAAAGCACGAAGGCGGCCACCATGCCGCGCTGCTTGAGCTGCGGAATAGCCTCCGGATTCCAGAGGCCGAAGGGGAAAGCAAAGTACTTGATGTTTTTGCCGGTAATTTCCTCCAGGGTTTTAGTGGGCTTTTCTATTTGCGTTACCCAATCTTCACCCTGATATTTTTTCACGTTGTGGTGGTCCCAGGTATGAGACCCGATGACGTTGCCCTCGTCGGAAAGCTGCTTCACTTGTGCCTTGCTCATGTAGCGCGGCCGGCCCAGGCTTACGGTCATCACAAAATATACTGCCTTGAAACCGTGCTTTTCCAGCTCCGGCCGGGCCACCGTAAACTGGTCGAGGTCGGTGTCGTCGAAGGTCAGCATAATGGGCTTGGCGGGCAGTGGGGCACCAGTAGCCAGGTACGCGTAAAGCTGGTCGGGCAGGATGGTGTGGTAGCCGCTATCGGCCAACATCTGGATCTGCTTCTTGAACTGCTCGACCGGCACAATGTAGTCTTTAGCCCCCTTCGAGTCGCGCGGGCGCCAATCCCGGATTTGGTGGTAGCACAGAATGGGTACCTGCGGACGGGCCGTAATGGTAGCTGCATCCGCAATCCGGCTGGCGGGAATACTAGCCGGGTCGGGCGCCGACGGCCCCGAAGCTGCTATTTCTGGTGTGGCAATTGTGTTGGTGGCACTGGCGGTAACCTCGGTAGCGGTACCAACTTCGGTCGTCAGGATTGACTTTGAATCGTTGCAGGAAGAAAGGGCAAAGGCGATAGCACCAACGGCAGCAGCAACTAATGAGGAGTAAGAAAGCTTCATGAAAGATAAAAAGGTGACCGGACCGCAAGCAAATGCTTTATTTTCGCGCAACGAAGTTGAAAGAAGTCTTTTTGACTGATTCTAGTCTTCTTGCATCCTACAAAGCAACAGTTAATTCCCCGCATGGACAAATTCCGAGGCACGGGTGTCGCCCTCGTCACTCCCTTTTCTCCCTCCACCCACACCGTCGACTACTCTGCGCTGCGCCGCTTGCTCGACTTCGTCCTGGACGGTGGAGTTGAATACCTGGTTGTTAACGGTACTACCGCTGAATCTCCAACCATCACCCACGAAGAGAAAGCCGAGATTCTGCGCGCGGTAAAAGAACACGTAGCCGGCCGTGTACCACTCGTCTATGGCATTGGGGGCAACGACACGGCTGGTACCGAAGCTACTATTCGCAACACCGACCTGTCGGGGGTTGCGGCGTTGCTTTCGGCTAGCCCTTACTACAACAAACCTTCCCAAGCCGGCATCATTGCGCACTACGAGCGCCTCGCCGACGCTTCACCGGTACCCATTATTCTGTATAACGTGCCGGGGCGTACGGCTTCCAACCTCACTGCTGCCACCACGCTCCGCCTGGCCCAGCACCCCAACATCATTGGCGTAAAAGAAGCGAGCGGCAGCTTAGAACAGTGCCAGCAAATAGCCGCTCACAAACCCGACGACTTCCTGCTCATTTCCGGCGACGACATGATGACGACCTCGCTCATCAGCTTTGGGGCCGTTGGCGTGATATCCGTCCTGGCCAATGCCTTTCCCCGCCCCTTCACCGACATGGTACGCCACGCGCTGGCCGGCGAGTATGCGCAAGCCAGTAAGCTGCTCTTCAAGTTCGTTGATTTAAACCCGCTGATGTATGAGGAAAGCAACCCGGTGGGTGTGAAGGCCGCTTTAGAAGCGCTAGGCGTGTGCTCCGGTGCCGTGCGCCTGCCCCTATTAGCGGCCTCCGAGAGCCTGCGCGAGCGAGTGACGCAGTTGCTATAGGCGCTTGTAACCTCTGTCATAAATCACAAGGACCTGCCTTCATGAGAGGGCAGGTCCTTGTGGTTTATGACAGAAGCTCGCGCCGATTTATAGCGTTTAAGTAGCCTGAGGGTTACTAGATGTGGTTCGTAGGTTGCCCTCCAATAAGCTACTGAATAGTTGGCCAACTTCAAGGAATACGACGGTAGCAACGGCATCTGTCCAGATTACACCGGGCGCTTTATATGTATGATGATTGAGGACTTCGGCGGGTATGAACTCTCCATGGGAGGCAAGCAAATGATTGGTTTGGACTCCTAATTTCAACAGAGTTGCTATCCGCCCTTGATCGGTAGCAATATCATCTAAGGACAAGTCGATGCAGCCCATAAATCCGGCCGTGGCCTGAACCTGCCAATCCAGTCGAACCTGCTGCAACCAGCCTTCCAAGTTTTCCTCGCGGTCAAGCACCTGAAGGAAATACGAAAGCCAGGTTTCCAATACACTGTCGTCGCACCAAAAACCGAAGCTTTTAAAGTCAACCAAGCTCGTGGCCATCCCTTACCAGCCACTCGCCAGCACGTCGGCTACGTGCAGGGTTTTGATTGGCTTTTTCTCGCGGCGAATGTAGGCATCAAGGTGCATCAGGCAGCTGGTGTCGGTGCTGATGATGTACTCGGCGCCGGTAGCCAGGGCGTGCTCTACTTTCTGCTCGGCCATTGCCACGGAAATAGCTTCAAATTTCACGGCGAAAGTGCCCCCGAAGCCGCAGCAGGTTTCATTTTCGGCCATTTCGAGGCGCTCAAGGCCAGCAATGGCATCTAGCAACTGGCGAGGCGCTATCTTGATACCGCACTCGCGCAGGGCAGAACAGGAGTCGTGGTAGGTGTAGCGGCCTTGGAGGCGAGCCTGCGGAATGGCTGTCACGCCGAGCACATCCACCAGAAACTCAGTTAGCTCGAAAATGCGGCGCTGGGTGGCGTGGTAGCGGCCCTGCTCGGGGCTGCCATCAAACAACTCGGCGTAGGAATTGCGCACCATTCCCACGCAAGAAGCCGAAGGGCTGACGATGTACCGGTCGGGCTCGTTGGGGAAGTCGTCGAGGAATTTGCAGGCCACTTCGCGGCTTTCTTTTTTATAACCGGCATTGTAAGCGGGTTGTCCGCAGCAGGTTTGGTTGCTATTGTAGTGCACTTGGCAGCCAACGGATTCCAGCACTTTCACCATGTTCATGGCGGTTTCCGGAAAAAGCTGATCTACGAAACAAGGAATAAATATATCGACGGCGGTAGGCATGATGATGGAGCGTTAAAGCAGGGCACTTACCCTAATAGAGATGTTGGAAAAAGCGAAGAAACTGGCAGTAATACTAATGCGCTGCAAATATTGCTTGATTTAACTCTTTCGCCTCACCTAGTGCCACTTCGTTTAAGGGCAATTTCTCTCCAACTTCGGTTGTGAAATCAATTAGGTGCTCGGTGGGCATGTTGCCGGTGAGTTGGTCGGTGGCCATGGGGCAGCCGCCGTACCCCCCAAGGGCACCATCGAACCGGCGGCAGCCGGCACCGTAGGCAGCCTGCACCTTCTCGCGCCAGCTACCAGGGGTGGTGTGCAGATGCGCCCCGAATTCAATACGAGGGAAAGCTGCCGTCAATTCCTGAAAGGGGGGCGCAATAGTTTCCGGCACCGAAGCCCCGATAGTATCAGACAAAGCGACGATGCGCACGCCTAGCGCGTCGAGCTTCTGGGTGAACTCGCCTAAGATTTCCGGGCTCCAAGGGTCGCCGTAGGGGTTGCCGAATCCCATGCTCAAGTACACCACCTGCTCCTGCCCGGTACGGGTGCATAGCTCCTGCATCCGGGCTACCTCGTCGAGGGCTTGGGCGATGCTCTTGTTGGTGTTGCGCAACTGGAAGGTTTCCGATACCGACAGCGGAAACCCGATATAACGGATTTGAGGATATTGGGCGGCTGTTTCGGCGCCGCGCACATTGGCCACAATGGCCAGCAGCTTGGTCGTGGTAGCACTCAGGTCCAGGCCATCGAGCACCGCGGCGGTATCGGCAAGCTGAGGAATAGCCTTGGGTGAAACAAAGCTGCCGAAGTCGAGCGTATCGAAACCTACGCGCAGCAGCGTGTTGAGATAAGTGATTTTATGGGTTGTGGGAATGAAAGTGGGCCAGCCCTGCATGGCGTCGCGCGGGCAGTCGATAAGTTTCATGGAGAGGCGGGGAAAGCAGCGTAGATCCGTAAAGGTAGAACCCCGCACGACAAACCTGCCCCGGTTCCCTCGCTTAGTTCTGCACCACTCCAAAGCGCCCTCTGGGGGCGTCCATGATTACGGTGTGCTCCACAAACGGCTCGTTGCCGAGCATGCCGCCCATCCCCGAAAAGCGCATTAGCAACGTCTCACGCCAGCTCATTCCCTCGATATAGGTAACGGTGCGCAGTGGCAGCACCAAGGATCCTACCTGCATGGCAGCCGCGGTAGGCACGGTATGCGCCGTCAGGGTTTTGCCCCACGAGTTTACGGGCACCGTATGCGCAAGGGCCGCCGGACGGGCCATATCGTGCCAGGTAGCTTGGTTGGTGAGCAGGGCAAAGGCGCTACTGCCCGAGTCGAAGAGCAGTTGCTTTGGCTTGCCTTGCAGCCCTACATCCAACAGCACTCGGCGACTATCGAAGCGCATGGGCACGTAGGCTGCCCGGCGCGCGAGGCTGTCGGGAACGGAAGAATACAAACTGAAGCGCCGACGGGCATAGTCAACGACCAGGGCCTGATCAGCCAGCACATCCGACCCTAGCGTGCCAATGACGAGGGGAGCGGTACTATCGGCGGGTAGCTGGGTTGCGCCGCGGTGCATCACCCGTATGGTGCGAACCTGTACTTGGCCCTGACCGATAGCGAACCTGAAATTGCGCACTGAATCGGCGTGGGGAAGAAGCGCGTTGTGAGTGGCCGGGTAACGGGCCCGGAGCGCCGCCAGTGGGTTGTCGTACAGTATCGAGTAAGGTGCTCCCGTATCGAATTGAAGGTAGCACGTCCGGGGGCAACCAGGCAGCGTCACGGGTACGAGCAGCGCCGCATGCGGCATGGCCCGACCAGCCGTGGTATCAGCGTCCCACAGGAAAGAGCAAGTGGCAGGTAGTTGCGTAAGGGTAAGCTGATTGACCGGCGGCTCGAACTTCTTACGCACGTAAAAGTAGCCGCCGATAGCACTACCTACCAGCAAAACCAGCACGGCAAGCAGAACTTTGAAGAGGGGTTTCACGAGAAATGGGGTTAGGATGAACTATGAAACCAAAACTAGGGTCTCACCCAACCCGGCCGTGCGTCATATTACCGCCGTTTTGCCGCCACTTCGCTCTACTAGTTGATTATCAGCCTGTTGCTTCTAGAGCCAGACACGATAAATGTTGAGATGCCCCTGGCGCAACCGCAGGGCATAGTACCCAACGGTTAGCACGTTGAGCGAATAAGTTAGGATAAACACGCCCAGAAAAACTCCTGGTAGCACGAGGTGGTAGCGTGCCGCCACTAGTTGGCCCAGCAGCACCAGCATGTAAGCGAAGAAGCAGCCAACCTGCCACAGTATCTGAAAGCCCAGCACCCGCCGGCCTATTTCGGCCGCATATTCCGTGTCGTGGCGACGCGCACGCCAGAGCAGCAGCGGCACCACTATATTGAGAAAAGGGAACAGCAAAAAGCTTAGCGCACTCAGATTGAGTAGCTGCAAAAACTGCGGGTCTGACCGCAGCACTAGCGCCCCAGCCGAGGCCTTCGTCACGGCTCCGGGCGCTAGCTCGTGCCTTGCTTCCGGCTCGTTTTGCAACACTTCGAGGGGTACTTCCAGCGCCACGGCCAGCGCTAGTACGGTATGGCCGCGCGGGGTGGTGTCACCTTGCTCCACTCGCTGTATGGTGCGCAAGCTCACCCCCGACCGCTCAGCCAACAACTCCTGTGAAAAACCTTTGCTTTTGCGAGCGGCAACAATACGGTCAGCAGAAAACATACAGATGTGTAGAGGCAGTACAAATTCCGTCAATAATACCTTTCTGCGGCCATATACTCTCGCTGTGTACTTGCTGGCGTTGATCTGTAAGCTCAATCGAGTTGGTTGTTGTTCCGACATTCCGCGCCTCCAGCGGCGAGAGGAATGTCGGAAGGACAACTGGCCCGATTAGATAGGCTTCAGAGCATCTGCTTTAGCGAATCAGCGGTGTATAACCGCACAAACTACTTACTCCATCTGCCCCCTGCCACAGAGATGCGAACTACCCTGCCCAGTTATGGGTTTGAAGGGAAATCAATAACGCATGTTCTTTCGCCTCCGCACTCCGCTATACTTCGCTTTCTTTCTGCTGCTTACTGCCTGTAGCCAGCAACAAACCTTACAGGGCATCTTTCAGAAATCGACACCCCACGAAACGTATGCCCGCCGCCTGCGCCAAGCCAAACTCGATCAGACGGCCTTGGGCCGCGACTGGCTGGCGGCGGCGGCCACCGCGCTGCGCGACTCGTTGGTTGTGACGCTGCCTTTCCAAGAAACCGGCTACTTCTCGGCCGAGCGTGCTACGGCTGCCTCTTACCGCTACCAAGTGCGCGAGGGGGAAACCGTCCGTATCAGTTTGAGTTTGGGCGCTGGCACCGACGCCCGGGTGTTTCTGGATGCTTTCGAGTTGGACCCCGACCGGGCTGAACCGCGCCCATTAGCTTCCGCCGACACCACGGCCCTATCGTTCAGCTACGTAGCCGCCGACGACCGCCAGCACTTGTTGCGCGTGCAGCCGGAATTGCTGCGCACAGGGCAATTCACCCTGCGGATTCAGCGGGCCCCGAGCCTAGGCTTTCCGGTGCACGGCAAGAACGACGTGGCCGTGGGCAGCTTTTGGGGGGTCGACCGTGACGGAGGTGCCCGTCGGCACGAAGGCATCGACATCTTCGCCAAACGCGGCACCCCGGCCGTAGCGGCGGCGGCGGGCTACATCACCCGCGTGAACGAAACCCCGCGGGGCGGTAAGGTGGTCTGGCTGGCCGACACCGAACACAGCCAACACATATACTACGCCCACCTCGACCAGCAACTTGTGCAGCCAGGCCAGCAAGTACGCGTAGGCGACACGTTGGGCCTTATCGGCAATACCGGTAATGCCCGCACTACCCCGCCGCACCTGCACTTCGGCATCTACCGGGGTGGCCGGGGCGCTGTCGATCCATTTCCGTTTGTACGTCGCGCCGATGCGCTGCCACTAGCCCCGCAGACCGCGCCCGAGCGGCTAGGCCAGTGGGTGCGGGTGCGCGACAAGCAGGCTACCCTGCACCGCGGCCCCTTGGCCAAGGCGACAACGGTAGCGGGCGTTTCGCGCAATACGCCCCTCTTGGTTGTCGGCAGCCAAGCCGACTGGTACCGGGTGCAGCGCCCGGACGGGCAGCTCGGCTACATTTCGGCGAAGGCCGTGGTAGCGGCTGAGGCACCTTTGCGGCGCACGGCCCTGCCCGTAGCTACCGACCTGTACGCACACCCACAAACCGGCGCCGCCACCCTCGACTCGTTGCCTGCGCGCAGCTTGGTAGCCGTGTTAGGCGAGTTCCAGGGCTTTCGGTTGGTGCGTAGCGCTACAGGTACCATCGGCTGGCTCGCCGGGCTCGATTCCTAACCGTTGCGGTTGGCTTCACCAATCATTCATGTAGCGGCATCTACCTTTCACGCGGTGATTGGAATTTTCGCGGCGCAGTTTTCCTGGTGGAGCTGCGCCGCGTTCTTTTAGCTGGTTGGTAGTAAGTAGCTCTTGTGTAGCTCCTGCGCTTAAACCAAACAGCCCCTGGCAAATACCAGGGGCTGTTTGGTTGGTACTGGTTGTTGCTTTAAAGCCCAATAGGCTACACGCTGCTTTATTCTGACCTTGAATTATTCCGCTACGATAACCGCTTTGCGCAGCTTCTTGGCATAAGCCAGGCGCCGCTCTTTGCCACCAGCCGCGGTGTAGTCGAAGCCTACGGCTTTGGTATCTTCCCGAACGGCCTGCCAGGCTTGCGCATCCACGTCGGAGGGCGCGCGCAGAGAGCGCGGCACTGCGGGCTGGGTAAACCGATCTTCCTTGAAGAAAGCATTCATGCTTTGAAGGATAGCAATTTCTTTGTCGCGGGCCGTGACAACGGTAGGATCAGAAGCGATGCGCTTGTCTAGCAAGGCCGTAGCAGGCATCAACTCTTTACGCAACGTATCGCCGGTGCTACTTAAAATGATGAAGCGGGCTTGCGCATTCAAAATCTTGGTGCCCCGCAACTGCAACACAAAGCTGTCTTTGGCCTTGGGATTAGAGAAATAGTGCGCCGCGTTTACCGTCCGCAACACCGTGCGTTCAGTGACACGGCCGCGGGCCCCTTCCGGGAGAGGCGTAAAAGGTTTGTCAGCGCTACGGGCGTTGCCTGCCTCTTTGTCGGTGGTAATACAAGAAGAGACCTGTAGCAAAAGCCCTAAACAGGTGGCGACCAGTAGTTTTTTTGTCATTATTACACGAAAATTTTTCATTGGAACAAGTCGGCAAAGTGCAAAGTTGCCCGTCAGCCGGGAGACGCTCGAAAACCGATGTCACTAAATTTAAATCAAAGCTACGGCTAACCCTTCATCTACCAAAAACTGCGCATAATTAAATAGTATGAGTTGTTTAACGGCTTTCATTATTTCCCGTAGGCCACTTAATATTAAGCTTGTATTGCGAGCAATATACGATTACAACTCAAGCCAAGATTTGAAAAATACCAATTTTAATTAAAATTTTAAAGCCATCCGAGCTCTACTCCTACCGTCCAGCGGGGCAACTCTGGATAGCTGGTTCGATAACTGGAAGTGAAAGTATCGGAGAGGCGGTAGCGTGCCACCGCCGCGCAACGGCCCGAGCCAAGCCGGGCACCGACGCCATAAGGCCAGCGCTCTAAATAAGGCAGCCCACGCTCCACTACTTGCACCTTCTTGGCGCCCGTACCGGGCCGATCTTCATACCGGTGGGCGGTACTCATCACCCAGCCGCCCCAACCCGTTAGGTCGAGGTACCGGCCCAGGACATTGCCGCGCTGCCCTACATTCAACCGCACAAAGCCTTCGAGTTGCCACTGCGCTGCCACCAACGACTCGCGGTGGTGCAACGCTGGCGTGGGCAGCAGCTTCTGACTGGTTTGGTCGAGCACGTATACCAGCCGCACAAACCGCAGGTCCACCCCTACACTCAGCGGCTCGCTCAACCGGAATTTGTTGCGCAGACCGAGCATCAACTCCGCTGAGTTGCCGTAGTGCAACTTGGCGCCGGCCGCAGCCCGCCCTATCACCGGCAAATAGCCCAGATAGAGGTGATTGAAGAATGCTCGATTCGGGCCGAAAGAAGTATAAACCGTATCGTTGGCTACTTCGGCGTGCAGCAGCACTCGCTGGGCATGCGCGGGCCCGCCGGCCAGCACCGGCAGCATCAACCACAAAGCCGCCGCTAGGTTCTTAAGAAAACTCATCGAATAGGGTAGCTATGCGTAGTGCCCTGGTAGAAAACCCGAACCACATCGCCGGGGCGCAACGTGCGGCGCGGGATGCGCAGGATAGCCCGCTGGCTGACTTCCATCACTTCGTAGCGCCGCAAGACACCTTGGGCGTCTGCTACGTGCCAATACAAATAGCCCGCGGCGGGTAGCGGCGGGAACCCCGGCGCCGCGGGCACGCTGGACGCCGCCGGACGCTGGATTTCAGGCTGCGTTGTTGGGCGAGCATCTTCGCGGCCGAGCGGGGCTACTCGTGCTGGTGCATTGTCGGCGCCCACTTTGGTGGAAATTGAGTCTACGTAAAGCGGGAGTTGCTGCCCCACGGCCGGCCGCTCCACCTCGGCGCGGATAACCACGGCCAGCGTACTATCCTGGAGCACAAAACTGACGGTTGGGTTTTGCTTTGGGCCTCCCTGCTCAGTTGAATTGCGCAGCACCGCGACGGCTTGTGGCACGCCGTAGCCGTGGGCATAGTCATAGTAAGGATACAAACTGGCCGACTGCTCGACTTTTGTGAACAGCGCCATCACGGGCAGCGTGCGTTGCAACTGCCAGGCGCAAGCGGCAAAACCAGCTACCAACGGCGACGCAAACGAAGTGCCATCGATGCGGGAGTAACCGCCGGGCGAGGCGGCCAATACCGTTCCGAAAGCGGCCACGTTGGGCTTTAGCCGGCGGCTGGCGGAAGGCCCATAGGCGCTGAAATCGAGATGCAAGCCGGTTTCCGGATTTATGCCTCCCACTGCCAGCACCGAATCGGCGTCGGCGGGGGTGCCGATGGTACGCCACTCCTCGTTGTCGCCGTCGTTGCCGGCGGCATTCACTACCAGTATTCCTTTTCGGGCGGCCAACTCGGCAGCGCGGGCCACCAGGCTGGTGCGGCCGTCCATGTCTTCGGGGAAGTAGCGGCGCGAAGTGTAACCCAACGACGAGTTGATAATGTCGGCGCCGTTGCGGTCGGCCCATTCCACGGCGGCTAGCCAATCCAGTTCCTCGGTATATACTTCCCGGTTCATGCGCTCGGTGCGAGCCAACAGATATTCGGCACCCGGCGCCAAGCCTAGCAGCGTACCGTCGGGCAGGCGGCCGGCCAAACACGAAAGCACCTCCAACCCATGCGTGCCGCCATGAAACACGTCGGACGTCTGGCGCACAAAATCATAGCTAGCCACCACCTTCTTTTCAGCGAAAAGCTGGCGAAAGGCCGGGTGCTGGTCGGCCCCGTTGAAACCCACATCGAAAATAGCAATGCGCAAACCGCGACCATCGAGCCCGGCCCGACGGAAAGCATCGGCCCCTAAAGTCCGGGTTTGCTGATGGGCCAGCTCGCGGTCGGCGGAACTAATGGGGGTCTTGTCTCCGGAACTGGCAACAGCAGCCAAAGGCGGGCGGTGGGCAGGCTGCAGCGCTACTTCCGGCAGTTCCAGTACTCGCCGCACACTGGGTAGTTTGGTAAGCGCGGCGGCCTGAGCGGCGGTGGCCCGGCAAGCCACTGCATTAAACCATCGACTCACGAAGAGCACCGTATCGGCGTGGGCTTGCACGGCGCACACGTAAGCTGGGCTAACCGGAAAATCGGTGGGGTCGGCGGCGGGCAGGTGCTGCCGCTGGCGCCGGGCCTGGGCCGCCGGGTGGAAATAGGTGGCCGGCTCGAACTCGACCCCGGCCTTGTCGCGCAGCTCCACCCAATAGCGGCGCGTGGGTGGTGGCCCGGCTGCCCGGCTCGTAGTGCCGAGGAGCAGGAGCAGCACTAAAACCTGAACGCGGGACAGCAAATACAACAAGGAAATAACTGGTCTAGGAATACAATCAGGACGACGGGGCAGTAGGGCAACACCCAAAAATGGCACCTGACAGCCTGAAAGAAGTGCTTGGCGTTGCGGCTCCAAAGCTAACGCAAAACAACCTCTCTTGGTCGTATTACCCGACAACTCAACCTTGCTCGAACCCGTTTTAAGCTCGACTCTTCTCCCACCTTTTTCTCATTTCTATGAATATACTGTCTGCCCGTTTGGCTTTGCTATCGGTGCTTAGCTCTGGTGCACTAGTACTCAGCGGTTGCAATGCCAAGGAAATTGCGGCGCTGCAACAACAGAATGCCACTCTTATTTCTTCCCGCGACCAGTTACAGGCGCAAAAAACAGCGTTGGAGCAAGAGAAAACACGCAATGAAGAAGCTTTACGAGCTAGCTTGCTGAATAAGAATCAACAAGTAAATCAGTTAAACGACAACCTCAGCGGGGCCGAGCAAGCCAACACCGCCCTCACCGCCGATTTGCGCTCGAAAGAGCAGCGTATTGCCGAGATGCAGCGCATTCTGGACCAGAAAGACGCCGCCGTGAAGGCCCTGCGCCAGAAAGTAGGCGACGCGCTGCTAGGTTTTAACTCGCAGGACTTGCAAGTGAATGTGAAGAATGGGAAAGTGTACGTTTCCCTCTCCGAGCAACTACTCTTTAAATCAGGCTCCACCAAAGTCGACCCGAAAGGCCAGGAAGCGCTGAAGAAGTTAGCTACTGCCCTGCAAGGCAACAAAGACGTGAATGTGGTGGTTGAAGGGCACACCGACAACGTACCCATTGCCAGAGGTACCGCCGGTATGCGCGACAACTGGGATTTGAGTGTATTGCGAGCCACTGAAATCACTCGCTTGCTTACCATTAATGGTTTACCAGCCAGCCAGGTAACGCCTTCGGGCCGCGCGGAGTACGTACCCATTGCCGAGAACAATACGCCCGCAAACAAAGCTTTGAACCGGCGCACCGAAATTATTCTAACGCCTAAGCTCGACGAATTATTTCAGATTTTGGAAGCCAACTAATTACAGTTCACTCCTTTCTATTTGCCTTGCAACAATGACTTTCCACTACGGGAAAGTCATTGTTATGTAATAGCATTCGTTGATCAGAGAAAAGTATGTGCTATAGGAAAGTTCACTCACGCCTAGTTAATTACTTACCTAGTAAGTGATGCAAGAGTATACTGGCAAATTGTAAAAGCACTTAACGGAATTTTGTTCAGCGGAGCAATAACGCTTAATATCTATAAACCCTTATACACAGCTGCGTCCTCACTGTTCTTGCACCGCGTCTCGGCAACGGGAGCACCGCGCAAAAATCGAATATCCAAACAAACGTTAATGGTGGATTCGACCGAAAATTATCTAATATACTAATGATTGCTATTACCCCTTTTGCTTAGCTCATTACGTGTTAATACATGCTTCTTGCATGAGAGATAGTTGCGGCACGGAGCAGTTAAATCCAAGGGGATAAGCTATTAATGACGTGTTATCAATACCTTGATTGTTGCCCACATGCCTGATTCTTCTTTCGTGGGCTATAGTTGAATTTTGATTGAAGTATTAGCTTAAGTTACAATAAAACAAGTGAGCAATGATCCTACGAAACTTCTGTAGAATACTTTCTATAGTTGAGTTTTCTAGAAAGTAGGTATAAGCTGTATGGAGGCTATATGCCTTAAATATGCTTCTTGAGGCTGTCGGGTTACTAATATGCTCTGTATTCGTTGTTTGCATCAGTGAATAAAACATGAAAATATTTTCCTCAACAATCAGAATTCAATTGCAGTAAATAGATAACCAGAACGCTTTTTCCCCGTTGTAGTTAAAAACTATTTGATATAAATAGTTTTTAGTTCAACTTTGAGCGATAGTTCATATTTACTCAACCTAAATTTCCAGCTCATGGCTACTCCCGACCTCAGCAAACTACAGCAAATTCTGGCCAGCGCCGAAGATAATGAAGCGGTGCTCAATCAGATTCGCAAAAACATGACCAAAGTAACCGAATTGATTACGGAAATCAGCACGATGTTGGAGCCCGGCTTTACAGTTGAGAAAAAAGAGCGTAAGCCTCGTGCCGTAAGCAGCACTGGCAAGCGCCCAGGCCGCCCGAAGAAAGAAGCAGCTTCAGCTGAATAGCTGTTAAATAATAAAGTAAAAAGCCACCTGCAAATATTTGCAGGTGGCTTTTTACTTTATTATCTATCCGAAGTAAGTTAATTGAAATAGGCAGATCAATAGGAAGTTTGTTTCAGCAATTATCTTAAACTGTACTCCTTGTCGGCGCTATTACAAACCGTATTTGCTGATTAGATAAATAAGCCCTGCCATGCTGGCGCCTCCTAATTCCAACTCGCGCCGATTCACTTTATCGAACGTGTCGGCGGCGGTATGGTGAATATCAAAATAGCGCTGGTCGTCGCAATTGTAGCCGATGAGGGCTTTCACTTGGTCTTTTAGCGGGCCAATGTCGGTGCCGCCGTGGCCAGGTTCGAATTCACCACTCTTATACGGTACAAACAGAGGCTGCCACTGCTGCATTTTCTTCACAGTGGCCGGATCGGCTTCGATGCTGAAGCCGCGGGGCGTGAAACCTCCCCCATCCGATTCCATAGCGACGACATGCTGTTCCTGGGCGGTTTTGGCTAGCTCGGCGTACTTGTTGCCACCACGCGTGCCGTTTTCCTCGTTCATGAACAGTACCGCCCGAACGGTACGCTCGGGGCGCAGACCGGTGGCTTTGAGCAGCCGTAGCACTTCCATACTTTGCACGCAGCCGGTGCCATCGTCGTGGGCGCCCTGGGCGAGGTCCCACGAATCGAGGTGCCCCCCCACGGTGATAATCTCAGCGGGGTATTTTGAGCCTTTGATTTCGCCTACCACGTTGTAGCTTTTCACCTCAGGTAGAGTTTGGCAAGCCATTTCCAGCTCCACCGTCAGGTCGGAATCCACTTTAAGGAGTTGGCTGAGCTGGTCGGCGCCGTTGGTGCTGAGGGCGGCGCCAGGCACTTTAGCTACGTTGTCTTCGTAGCGCATGGTGCCGGTGTGGGGCAGGTCGTCGTGGGCTAGGCTGAGGCTGCGCACGAGGGCACCCACAGCTCCACGCTTAGCGGCTTCGGAAGCTCCAATCCGGCGCTGGTCGCCGGCTTCGCCGTAGGCGCGGCCGGTTTCCACGTAGGTGGCGTTCATGGGGCGATTAAAGAACACGAATTTGCCTTTCACTTTTTCGGCGGGCAGTGCGGCTAGCTCGGCCATGCTTTTCACTTCCACCACTTGCGCTTTCAGCTTGCCATTTGTCCCGACGGAACCCCCAAGGGCACACACTGACAGCGCCACGCCCTTGCCTTTGGCCGGCTTGATCTCGGCTTTTTCCTTGGCACCCCGCACCCAATGCGGCACCATCACTTCCTGCAAGTACACCCGGTCTACTCCCAATTTCTCCATGGCCAACTTGCCCCATTGCACCGCTTGCTCGGCCTGGGGCGAGCCGCTTAGGCGCCCTCCAACCTTGGTGCACAACTCGCGCAGATTCTCGTAGCTCTGCCCGCGCAACAGTGCCTCGTCGTAGATTTTGCGGATGGCTAGCGAATCAATTTTAGTGGTGCTTTGAGCTGCGGCTGGCGCGCTAACAGCTAGCGTGAAGGCACCAGCAAACAGTAAACGAGAAAAGGAAATCAGCATGAAGAAAGAGAAGTTGAAAACAAAACAACAGTTGTGTAGCAACTGCCAACAGCGCTAAAGTAGCACGAAGCCCGCGGCAAGTTGCAGCATCGACGGGTATTAACGGCCGGCACTTGACCCGCCGTAGCGCCGTGCCACGGCCGTAGCAGCTTGCGTGGAGTCGCGGGGAAGCTTCACTTCCAGCAAGTAGTCATATTCATTGTCGCCGATGGTGGGCACTGGGCGGGGCGCACCGAAAGCTTCGGCAGTTTCGAGGATGGTGTTGGAATGGCCGACAACAAGAACCGTTTCACCCGGATAGCTCTGCCGGATACGGCGGGCCAGGGCGGGCAATTGCTTGGGGTCATAGTCTTGGATAGGCAGCTTCAGGACCTGCGCCAGTGGTTCGGCGGTGGTGCGGGTGCGGCTAGTAGCAGTGCTGAAAACGGCTGCCCAGGGCTTCCGCCGAAGCAGCGTGTCGCGCAACGCCAAGGCCCGCTGCTGGCCTTCGGGGGTTAAAGACGGATCGGGCAAGTTAGGGGTGAGGTCTTTCTCGGCGTGACGCACTATATAGATAGTGGTGGGCTGGTTGGCGGCACCAGAACGGCGGGTAGCACATTGCGTGGTAAGCGCCAGCAAGGGCCAAAGCAACAGGTGGAGGAAAGCGAGGCGGCTCATGGATTCTTGATTTTAACGGCTAAGTCTTCAAGCTGAAACGATGCTATTGCAACGCCAGAATCTGTTTTAACTCAGCGTCGCTCACGGTTAGCAGCCCTACTTTGGGTAGACGCTGGGTGAGGGTGCGCCAGTTGGGATCTTGCTTGAAAATGGGCTGGAGCATTTTGAGGGCCGCTGGTACTTGCTGCTTGTTGGCGAGGCTGATGGCGTGCCAATACTTCATTTCCAGGTTGTCGGGGAACTGCTTTTCGGCGGCTTGGTATTCGCGAATGGCGCCGGGAACGTCGTTTTTTTCCACGGCCAAGTCACCGGCATTCATGTGCTCGTAGGCGCGGTGCAAGCGCAGCAGGCGAGCCAGTTCTTTGAGAGGTTCGGCGCTGTCATCTACCCGCAGGTCGAGGAGGCGGTCGGTCCAGGGGGCATCGGTAGCTTTGCCGCGCACAATCAATATCGCGGCCGATTGCCGGCCCCGAATGTCGCCGCCGGCCGCTTGGGCGGCTTCCAGGGTGGCTACTACGCGCTCCGCGAAGGGGAGTTTGGCGTTCTGCTCGTAGGCTTTGGCCATAGCCGCGGGCACCGTGTTGTTGAGCATCATGTTGGCTTGTACCGAAAACTGGTTGCCTTGCTGCTGACCAGCCATGTCGATGCACTTGCTGCCCGTGTGCGTTGCTACGCGGCCTTGCGCGTCGAGAATGGCTACCTGACGGACGTCGCGGCCATCATCGGTGCGCAGGAGTTCATCGAGAGTTTGCTGGGCGGTTTTACCACTCTTCAGCAACGCCAGCCCGCGCATTCCAAACGACTTATTGGTGAACGATTGGGTGGCCACCACCCCCACGCCGGCCTCGCCCCAACTCACGGACGTTCCCACCGAAAACCAATGGCTTTGCACGGCCACGGCCATGTCGCCGGTTTGCGGGTCGCGGGCTACAATGGAAAAGGTGTGGGCCAGCGGGTCGGAAGCGCGGTACACCTGGGCTGCGGCGCGGTGCGCGAAACCGGGTAGCAAGGTTATTAAAAGAAAAAGCAGTAGTAGCGGTTTGCGGTTCATAGGAAGCTTGGTATGGAATGCGGCTCAAGATACACGCTGGCAGCTTTCCAGCGCATTCCGTTAGCTGTAGCGCGAGGCCTGCGCTTCGCGTATCGGGGCACAACCGGAACCGCCCCCTCGCAACAACACCGTTCAGCGACACGCGAAGTGC
Source organism: uncultured Hymenobacter sp. (assembly GCF_964242765.1). Lineage (NCBI taxonomy): Bacteria > Pseudomonadati > Bacteroidota > Cytophagia > Cytophagales > Hymenobacteraceae > Hymenobacter > uncultured Hymenobacter sp. Next base: position 54,873 of record NZ_CAXTBM010000018.1, on the reverse strand, counting down.
AGGCTTCGCGCTACAACCTTTGGCATCCAACGCAAGCCGACGCTTAAGCTACATTTTTTACCTTACTGCCTCTCCCCTATTGTATGTCTGATTCTGAACCCATCATCCGGGTCCGCGGCCTGAGCAAGCACTACGGGCCGCACGCCGTGGTGCAAGACGTGTCGTTCGACCTGAGGGCCGGCGAAACGCTGGTGTTGCTAGGCCCGAGTGGCTGCGGCAAAACGACGTTGCTCAAGACCCTCAACCGACTAGTGGAGCCCGACGCCGGTACGGTGGAAGTACAGGGCCAGGACGTACGCGCCCAACGCCCCGAAGAATTACGGCGCGGCATCGGCTACGTTATTCAGCAAGTAGGGCTGCTGCCACACCTTACCGTGGCCGAGAATGTGGCCGTCGTACCGAAACTACTAGGCCACCCCGCAGCCCAAGTAGCTGCCCGAACCGAGGCCCTGTTGACGCGCCTGCACCTGCCACCCGCCCGCTACGCCAACCAGTATCCGGGGCAGCTTTCGGGGGGGCAGCAGCAACGAGTGGGACTGGCCCGCGCCCTGGCCGCCGACCCGCCCATCGTGCTGCTCGATGAACCCTTCGGTGCCCTCGACCCCATCACCCGCGCCGGCATCCGGCGCGAGTTTCAAGAGCTAGATGAACTGCGCCAGAAAACCATAGTGCTCGTCACCCACGACGTGACCGAAGCCTTCGAGCTAGCCGACCGCATTATGCTGCTTGCTAGTGGCCGGGTGCAGCAGCTAGGTACGCCGCGGGAGTTGCTGTTTCAACCCGCCAATGATTTCGTCCGGAGCTTCTTCGAAGCTGAGCGGCTGACGTTGCAACTGCGTACTTTGCGCCTCGACGACTTGCTTGAAGATTTAGTTGAATCAGCAGACTACAAAGCTATACCTAGCTCACTATCAGAGCTAAATACCATCAGCAGTGATGTTACAGTTCAAGAAGCTTTGGAGCTATTGAGTGCGCCGCTAGCTAACGTCAGCACGGCCGCTATTCAGCAAAAGACAGCAGCTTCTGTTCCGCTCTCGGAAGGCGAAGTGCTTCCTCTTCGGCACGTTTCGGGTAGGCCTTCTTCCTCGTCGATGTTATGGGTCCGGCCGCTGGCAAGTGACGCCGCAAAGCCTTTCAATCAAGCAACCAACAGCCCAGAAATAGTAGCCGACAACGCACTGATTCCCGTCACACTACCCGCGCTGATGGCGGCATTTGGGCAAACAGTGCAACGCCTCCAACGCCCATGAACACGCTGCACGAACTGCTTGCTTTTTGGCAACTGCAAGCTAGCAAACTAGGCCAGCAAACGGTGCAGCACATCGGCCTCACGGCCGCTTCCTTGCTGCTCGGCGTGGCCGTAGGCGTACCGCTAGGGTTGCTGCTTACGCGTCGGCCGCGGCTAGCGCCCTGGGTGCTGGGTGTGGCCGGCGTGCTCCAAACTATCCCGAGTATTGCGCTGCTCGGATTCCTGATTCCGGCCATGGGCATCGGACCGGTGCCGGCCATCTTTGCGCTGTTTCTGTACGCCTTGTTGCCTATTGTGCGCAACACCGTAACCGGCATTCGGGGGGTGGATGCGGGCGTGGTGGAAGCGGCTCGCGGCTTGGGCTTCACCGATGGGCAACTACTACGGCGCGTGGAATTGCCGCTGGCGCTGCCAGTACTTTTGGCCGGAATTCGCACGGCGGCCGTCATCAACGTGGGCGTTGCGACCCTGGCGGCCTACGTAGCCGCGGGCGGGCTCGGCGAGTTCATCTTTGGCGGTATTGCCCTCAACAATCCGGTTATGATTCTGGCCGGGGCCATTCCGGCGGCGGTTTTGGCTTTGGTGTTTGACGCGGCGCTGGGCGGGGTTCAACGCCTGGCGAGCCGCAAGCGGCGCAGCGTTGGCCTTGGGGTGGTGTTGGCGTTGCCCCTGCTGGCTACGCTCTACCTGCTGCCGCGCGCTACGGGCCGCCTGCAAGCCGGCTTCAGTCCCGAGTTTGTGGGGCGGGCCGATGGGCTGCCCGGTCTCACGCGTACCTACGGCCTGCGCCGCCTGCCGAGCGTGGTGCTGGCTCCTGCCTTGGTTTACGAGGCCGCTCGCAACGCCAACGTCGATGTTATTGATGGCTATTCCACCGACGGGCGTATCAAAGCCTACAATTTGCAGGTGCTGCACGACGACCGGCGCGTATTTCCGCCCTACTACGCGGCCCCCGTGGTGCGCCCTGGTCTGCTTAGCGCGCACCCGGAACTGCGGGCGGTGTTCAGTAAGCTTGCCGGGCAGCTTTCCGATTCGGTGATGACCGAGCTTAACTACCACGTCGACTACCTGCACGAGGAGCCGAAGGCTGTGGCCCTAAACTTTCTGCGTCGTCGGGGTTTGTGGCGCACGCCTCGCCCGTTGCCGGCCGGCGCGGCTACCGTGAAGCTGGGCTCGAAGATTTTCGCCGAGCAGTATATTCTGGCCGAAATGTACGCCGGCCTCATTCGGGGCTACACCGACCTCGATGTGCAAACTAAAACCGGCCTGGGGGGCACCACCATCTGCTTCGAAGCTCTGCGCAGTGGGGCCATCGACATGTATCCCGAGTATACCGGCACGGGGCTTCTGGTACTGCTGCAACCTACGCCCGCCGTTGTAGACTCGCTGGGCGGCGACGCTGGCGCCGTGCTGCGTTACGTGCGCGCCGGGTTTCAGCGCCGCTACGGGCTTGAATGGCTGGCACCGCTGGGCTTCAACAACACGTATGCCTTGCTGATGCGTCGCCAACAAGCCACGCAGCTAGGAATTACTTCTATCTCCGACCTGGGCGCGTATTTGCGGCAATAGCGTTATCCAACTACTGCATTCCCTTGAATCTTCATCTACTTTTCACTTCCGCTATAAGAACCTTGTGCTTTAATCCTGATTTCCTATGCACGTCCTGATTGTAGAAGACGAGAAAAGCCTGCACGAGGAAGTGCGGCAGTTTCTGCTTGAATCCCAATACCTCGTTGATTCGGCCCACACCTACGGGGAAGCTTCCGAGAAAATATTTGTCAATAGCTACGATTTCGTTCTGCTTGACCTCGGTTTGCCCGGCGGCGACGGTCTGGACCTGCTGCGCGAAGCGCGCCGCAACGAGCAGCAGGAAGCCTCCTTTATTATCCTGACTGCTCGCGGCGCCCTCGACGACCGTATCAAGGGCCTCGACCTGGGTGCCGACGACTACCTGCCCAAGCCGTTCTCGCTGCTGGAGTTGCAAAGCCGGATGCAGGCCATCATGCGCCGTAAGTTTGGGTTGAAGCGGCAGGAAATCACCTTTGGTTCCGGGTTTATGATGGATGTACCGGGCCGGGTGCTACGCCAGGGCAACCAGGAAGTGCCCCTCACCAAAAAAGAGTTTGATTTACTGCACTACTTGGTGCTGCACAAAAACCGCGTGCTTACGCGCCTGCAACTTGGAGAGCACCTGTGGGGCAACGTGTTAGAGGATGACTCCGACTCCAATTACATTGATGTGCACATCAAAAACGTCCGCAAAAAGCTCAGCGCCTTCGCCCCCACCGACTTTCTAGAAACTGTGCGCGGTATTGGCTACCGAGTCACGGATAGCAATTAAAAAGTGTGCATTGCGACTTAAAAATTACCGGCGAGTAGTTTCCGCTTACGCCTTTCGTCTGATGTGCTGCCTTTAAAAACAACAGCTTTGCACAGGCCTACTCCACCCATTTTTAATGCGTAATTCCCATTTGACTTCATGCGCTTAGAAGCCAAGCTCGCTCTTTTCAATGCCCTGTCGAAGGTGCTGCTGGTGCTGCTGGGAGTGGCCCTCATTCCGGCCATTGTAAGCCGGGTGGCCGTGTCGCACACCGACCAGCGGCTGCATGAAAAGAAGCGAGAAGTCCTCGACCTGATTCAACGGGACGGGCTAGTAGCGTTTGTGCGGCAAGAGAAAAACGAGGCGTACGCCGACTACAATATTCTCAAGCAAGAGTACATCAGCCTGACCCCGGAAAGCGGCCCGGCGCTACCGAAACCGGAAGAGCTGATTTTCAACGAGCAACGGCAAGTAGACGACGAAGTAGAGGACTTCCGCATTCTAGGCTACCGATTCACGGCCAACGGGCGGCCGTACCGGCTGGAAATTGGCTCGTCGTTGGCTACGGTGGAACTCCTAGAAGACACCTTGCGGCGGTTGGCGCTGTGGGTGCTGGTGATTGGGGCGGCTCTGACGGTCGTTACCGATGCCGCGTTTGCGCGGTTTCTGCTGCGGCCTCTGGGGCAGCTTATTTCCAGCAAACTGCGCGACGTCCGCCACCCTTCCGCCTTCTCTTTCGCGCCCATTCCAACGACTACCACCGACTTTCGCCAGCTCGACGACAGCCTCAACGAGATGATGCACCAGATGCAGTCGGCATTCGAGAAAGAGCGTGAGTTCATGAGCAACGTATCGCACGAACTGCTGACGCCGGTGAGCATTCTGCAAACCCGCTTCGAGAATATGCTCCAGGACCCGGAGCTAGGCCACGCCCATTCGCTGAAGCTAGTGGAGTCGCAGAAGACGTTGTACCGGCTGCGCAACACGGTGAAGACGTTGCTGCTCATTGCCAACATCGAAAACGAGCAGTACCTGCGGGAAGAATCGGTGAGTTTGGCTGCTGTGGTGGCCGAGGTAACCAACGAGTTGGAAGACCGGCTAGCCCAGCGGGAGTTGCACTTGCGGGCGCTGCTGGACCCCGATTTTGTGCTGCCCCGCGCCAATCAAACCTTGCTTTTCACGTTGATTTTCAACTTGCTCAGCAATGCCATCAAGTACAACCGCTGGAACGGCAGCATCACCGTTACGGGTCAGTTGCAACCCAATGGCAGCTACCGCCTAGCCGTATCCGACACCGGCCCCGGCATCGCGCCCGAGAATCTGCCCCACCTCTTCGACCGGTTCCGGCGCTTTCAAGCCAGCGGCCCCGCCTCGCCAGAGGGCTTCGGCCTCGGCCTGCCCATCGCGCAGACCATTGCCACCTTTCACGGCGCTACCCTCACGGCCACTTCGGAAGTAGGCAAAGGCACCTCTTTCGCGCTAGAATTTCAGCCGCTCTCCAAACCCATACCAAGCAGCTCAGAGGCACACTGAATCAACACCTTACGCTTTACGGCACTGCACGCAGAAAGAACCGCTGTTCGCGTGGGTTGGTACGAAAGGCCTCACCTAGTCTTCATGGTTGCAGTGCCAACTTTAAGGACTTGTTCCTTGGCTCCCACCAATTATGAAAACTTCAGCTCTTTCCAACTTACGAGTTCCTATCCTTGCGCTTTTGCTGCTCCTGAGCCTGCTATTGGTACTGGTTTTTTCACCTAGTCCGCTGCAAGTAAAAAAAACGTCAACGCTGGCGCACAACGCCCCGCTAGTAGTCCGTCACTCTCCCGTTCCCATTCTGCACCGTGTTAGTGGTGTCCATCATCACCCCCCACGCCCCTAGCACATTGGCGTTTTGCAAAAAGCCCATCTGAAGTTATTCAGATGGGCTTTTTTTATAAAGGTATGGGGCTTGTCGGCTAGCTAGTTCTCGCTACGTCCACCTAGCCTAACCCCTCCGCTGATTCGCCGGGGCCAGGAGTGGCGCTGCCAATTAAGGGCGCGGGAGCCTCCTTGGTTGTGGTGGAGGGCGTGTTGAGTTGCCAGTTGGTGTTCATGAGCTTCAGGGCGTAGGTGGCCGTGAGGTCGTACTGGCAGGGCACGATGGAAATGTAGTTGTTGGCCAGGGCCCACTCGTCGGTGTCGGTGCCTTGGTCGAGGTTGACGAACTCGCCGATCAGCCAGAAATACTGGCGCTTGTGAGGGTCGTGGCGGATGTCAAACTCTTCCTGCCACTTGGCATTTGCCTGACGACACAGGCGCACGCCAGCAATGGGCGTGGCGGAATTGCGGGGGATATTTACGTTGAGGGCAGTGCCGGGTGGGATGCCATTTTGCAGGGCCTGGCGCGCTATCATCTCTATCCAGTCGCCGGTATGGGAGAAATCGGCGTCGTGGCCGTACTCACAGAGTGAGAAGCCGATAGCCGGCAATCCTTCAATGGCTGCTTCAATAGCGGCCGACATGGTACCGGAGTACAGCACGTTCACCGACGAGTTGGAGCCGTGGTTGATGCCCGACACCACGAGGTCGGGTTTGCGTTCCTTCAAGACGTGGTTCTTGGCCAGCTTCACGCAGTCGGCGGGGGTGCCGCTGCACTCGTAGGCTTCGATGCCGTCGAAGATGGTGCTGGAATCGAGACGCAGCGGGTGGCCGATGGTAATGGCGTGGCCCATGCCCGACTGCGGCGAATTGGGCGCTACTACCACCACTTCGCCGATGCGCCGCATTACGCGCACCAGCATGGCAATGCCGGGGGCCGTAATACCGTCGTCGTTGGAAATCAGAATCAAGGGTTTTTCAGCTTCAGCAGACACAGGCAGCAGGGATTAAAAACAACAGACGCAAAACCACGCTTGGCTAGCGCAACACCAGCCCAGTGCGGTAAAGGTACGTGCGGTGAGAGGTTGAGTTAGTGAAATTAGTGAAATGGTGAGTTTGTGAATTTGTGATGCAGAGCCAGCCTCCAAGTAAGCTCTTTGTCAAAGCCTTGATTGCCTTAAATCATCATTCCTTGAACGCCAGAGGCGTTGGGCGCGTAAGCATCGGCACTGCCACTTAACGTTCTGTTCCATGTCTACTTTTCGTCTTCTGTTGTGGCCCGCTGGCGTGGCGCTGCTGGCCCTGCAACTCAGTGCTTGCGGTTCCTCCGGAAACAGCGCTTCTTCCAGCGGCGACGTTCCCTTCGCCGGCGATTCTCGTGCCAGTGACCCCAATGCTGCCGCCGAGCGGTTGGCCGCCAATCCCAACGTGCCCGACTCGTTGCACCTGCTTAGCCCCGGCCGGGCGGGCCGCCTGCGCCTCAACATGACCGAAAAGGAATTGCTCCGCCGCGTGCCAGCTACCCAGCTCAAGCGCACCACCTACCAGGATCAGAGCCAGACCTACCCAGCCTACGAAATGCTGGATGCGCAGAAGCCCGATGCCCCGGCTACCGTCCTGCATATGCGCCCCGATTCGAGGGGTACGGTCCGCCTGCGCCGCATCCGCATCTACGACCCGCAGTACCGCACTGCCGAAGGTATTGGCGTCGGCTCGCCCTTCGGGGCGGCCCGCCAAACCATGGGCTTAACGCGGGTACGCAACACGCCCGCCGGGTTTGCGGGCGTATCGGATCTAGTGAGTATGGCGTGGGTAATCGACCCGAATTCCCTTCCCGATAAGCACCCCGAGGATATGAATTCGGCGGATATTCCGCCGGCCGCGCGCATTACGGGGGTGCTGCTCTACCAGTAAGTGGCAACATAGTGGAATAGCAGTAGATGATAAATAGTGTACTTTGGCCCTACCAGACGAGGTTCAATTCGTCTGCATGGTGCCACCAAGTACGGGCTTTGCCACTTTTTTCATCTATGGCTTTATTCAACAACCACTACCGCACCCACGACTTCGGCCTGTTGCTGCTGCGCGTGGGCATAGGCATCATGTTCACTATCCATGGCTACCCCAAGCTTGTCGGGGGACCGGAAAAATGGCTGGAGCTAGGCGGCGTGATGAAGATGCTAGGCCTGAACTTTGCGCCGGTTGCGTGGGGTTTCTTGGCCGCTATAGCCGAAGCAGTGGGCGGCCAGTTGATAGCGCTGGGCTTGTTCTTTCGGATTGCCTGCGCACTGTTGGTCGTGACCATGCTAGTTGCCACCGTCATGCACCTCAGGAGCGGCGACGCGTTCAACGCCTACTCACACGCCCTCGAATCGTTGATTCTGTTTTTGGGCCTTGCCTTTGCCGGTCCCGGCCGCTACAGCCTCGACCAACTCTTGTTTCCGGCTCGGCGTCGGTTGTACTAAATAGAATTAAGAATGAACAATTAAGAACGGGTCGTTCAACGTCCTCAACATAACTTTCTGAAAGCTTCCTTTTTTTCGTTGCTCATTTATCATCCTTCATTTTTAATTCTTAATTCCCCATGCCCCTCTTGCAAAGCTGGCGCTGGTACGGCCCCAACGACCCCGTAAGCCTCTCCGACATCCGGCAAGCCGGCGCTACTGATGTGGTGACGGCCCTGCACCACATTCCGAACGGCGAAGTATGGCCGGTAGTGGAAATCCAACGGCGCCAAGCTGAAGTAGCCGCCGCTGGCCTTACGTGGAGCGTGGTGGAGAGCGTACCGGTGCACGAGCACATCAAAACCCGCATCGGCGAGTACCAACGCTACATCCAGCACTACCAGGAGTCGTTGCGCAACCTGGCCGCCTGTGGTATCTACACGGTTACCTACAACTTCATGCCGGTGCTGGACTGGACCCGCACCGACCTGGCCTACGAAGTGGAAGACGGTTCCAAGGCTCTCCGCTTCGAGAAAGCCGCTTTCGTGGCCTTCGATACGCTGTTGCTGCAACGCCGCGACGCTAAGCATGACTATACCCCGCAGGAGCTGGCGCAGGCCGAAGCCCGCTTTGCCAGCATGAGCGACGCCGAAAAGCAACTCTTGCAGCGCAACATTATTGCCGGCTTACCGGGCAGCGAGGAAAGCTTCACGCTGGCGCAGTTTCAGTCGGCGCTCGATGCCTACCAAGGTATTGACGCCACCAAGTTGCGCGAGCACCTCATCTTGTTTTTGCAGGATATTGTGCCAGTGGCTGAAGAAGTGGGCATCAACCTCGCCATTCACCCCGACGACCCGCCCTACCCCATTCTGGGGTTGCCGCGCGTGGTAAGCACCGCCGCCGATGTGCAGGCCTTGGCCGACGCCGTGCCGTCCCGGCACAATGGCTTATGCTTCTGCACTGGCTCGTTTGGCGTGCGGCCCGACAACGATTTGCCGGCCATGGTGCGCCAGTTCGCCGACCGGATTCACTTTATCCACCTGCGTAGCACCCAGCGCGACGCCGATGGCAACTTCTACGAAGCCAACCACTTGGAAGGCGACGTGGACATGTACGCCGTGATGCGCGAATTGGTGCAAGTGATGCAGCAGCGCCAAGTACGCCTGCCCATGCGCCCCGACCACGGCCACCAAATGCTCGACGACCTGCACAAGAAAACCAACCCCGGCTATTCCGCCATCGGCCGCCTCCGGGGCTTGGCGGAGCTGCGCGGCTTGGAAATGGGCATCACGCGCGGGCTAACTGACTAGAATGTTTGGCAACGAGGGAAGGCATCTTGATTCTTCAGGTGCCCATGCTCTACAAGTAGTGGTTATGCGGCGCAGGCTAAAGCAGCCTAATCTTTACGCCTGAACAACTCCTGCCTGAGCACCCGCATCTGTCATTCTGAGCGGAGCGAAGAATCTTCTCACGCCCGAACAACCCCGCGTCTGTCATCCTGACGAAGGAAGGCCCTTATCACCGCTAAATGTGTCGGCTCGACGCCTGATGTTCTTGTGTGAGAAGATCCTTCGCTCCGTTCAGGATGACAGATAAGGAGGATAGACGGGAGTTGTTCAACGGCTATCAGCTAGCTCTATTCCTTGCGTTGCGTGCACATTCTGCGGGGAAACGCTAGTTTCGGGGCTTAAACCTTGCTCCTGACTATGCTTTCTTTTCTGCTGTCTGCCCTGTTGCTTGCCTCACCGCCCAAAGACGATTGGCGCACGCCTTTCGAGAAAAGCAACGGCAACACCACGGCCACCTATGCGGAGTGCATTGCTTACTATCAAAAGCTGGACGCCGCTTACCCCGAAATCCAGATGCGGGCGGTGGGCCCCACCGACAGCGGCCAACCGCTGCACGAGGTGGTAGTAGCACTGGATGGCCAGTTCAAGCCAGCGAATACGCAAGGCCGCCAGCGGCCGGTGGTCTTGATTCAAAACGGCATTCACCCCGGCGAGCCCGAAGGCATCGACGCCAGCATGGCCTTGGTGCGCGACTACGTGCAGAAGAAAGAGCTGCGGCGCCAGCTAGAAAACCTGACGTTGGTGATTATCCCGATTTACAACGTGGATGGAGCCCTAAACCGCAATTCCACCACCCGCACCAACCAGAATGGGCCCGAGAGCTACGGCTTCCGTGGCAACGCCCGCAACCTCGACCTGAACCGGGACTATGTAAAGCAGGATTCGCGGAATGCCCGCTCGTTTGCCGAGCTTTTCCAGCGTTGGCAGCCCGACATCTTTGTGGACACCCACACTTCTAACGGCGCCGACTACCAGTACACCATGACGCTGATTGCCACGCAGAAAGACAAGCTGGCCCCGGCTCTCAGCAACTACCTCACGCAGCGCCTGCTTCCCGCCCTGAATACCGGCATGGACAAGCGCAAGTCGCCGCTCACACCCTACGTGGACTTTGAAGGCCGGACGCCGGATGCCCGCGGCTTGGTCGGCTTTTTGGAAACTCCGCGCTACTCCACTGGCTATACCACGCTCTTCAACACCATCGGTTTCGTGACGGAGACGCACATGTTGAAAGCCTACGCGCCCCGCGTGCAGGCCACCTACGATTTTCTGGATGTGCTGCTGCGTTTCGTGCACACCGATGCAGCGGCCCTCACGCAGGCCCACGCCCAAGCAACGCAGAATCTCAGCGTGCAAACTACTTTCCCGCTGGCTTGGAAGCTTGATACTACGGCGGCCGATAAAATCAACTTTCGGGGCTACACCGGCAAAACCAAACCGAGCGAGGTCAGCGGCCAACCCCGCCTCTACTACGACCGGAAAGCGCCGTTCACTCGTCCACTCAACTACTACAACACGTTCCGGCCCACCGTCACGGTCTCGCGCCCGAAAGCGTATCTGATTCCACAGGCCTGGGGCGAGGTGCTCGACCGACTGCGGGTGGCCGGCGTCCCGTTGCAGCGCCTCACCCGCGACACCACCCTCACAGCCGAGGTGTACTACATCGACGACTACAAAACCAGTCCGCGCCCCTACGAGGGCCACTACCTGCACAGCGCCGTCACGGTGCGCACCACCCAACAGCCGCTGCGCTACTACCGCGGCGACTACGTAGCCCGCCTCGATAATGCAGCGGCCCGCTTCCTTGTCGAAATGCTCGAACCTCAGGCCACAGACTCGTATTTTGCCTGGGGCTTTTTCGACAGCATCCTACAGCAGAAAGAGCACTTCTCTGATTACGTATTCGAAGATGTAGCCGCCGACTTGCTCCGCCGCGACCCAGCCCTGCGGGCGCAATTAGAAAAGCAAAAGCAGCAGGACCCAGTGTTGGCAAAAAGCGGCGCGGCGCAACTGGACTGGGTGTACCGGCACTCCAAATATTACGAGCCCACCCACACGCGCTACCCTGTTGCCCGCTGGCAAGGCGGCGCGCTGGCTGTGGAGTAGTTGGTGGTTCTGCGGCGTTTTAGTAGCGGCAACTCACCCATTCTACTACAACTGGTGAGGAGCAAGGAAATTATTCTTGCGGTTGCAATGAGTTGGCGTAGGTTATAAATGCTGCTACTGCCTGCGCACTAGCAAATTAAGTTGATTGGCTTTCGCATATTGTTCTAGTTGCTGGGTGTGAGCGGCAAAAAGAGCGAATAACTGACGGCGCGGATGATGTAATTGGAGCGCCGTAGCCATAGCGGCTGCATTTGGCTCCACTATGTATAGATTATCATGCAGTTGATTGTACAACTCCTGTCTGCGGAGTAATAGTACGGGCCCGTTGGTTAATTGCTCGAAAAAAGCAGGGGCATCTACACTGGCTTCCAGACCCTTATTCAGCTTGTATGTACGGAAAAGGATTATTTTGGTGGAGTCCGGCATGTACGAATGGAGTTGCTTACCATGCAGTTTCTGGCCCCGTCTCTGGCTCTCAACGTAAAGAGGAAGTGCACCAGCCGATTGGGGCATAAGAGCGGCAGATGGGGTTAAATCTCCGTTAAGTCTGTGGCCTGAATAGTCACTTATAACCTGAAAAGACGTCATTTCATGGTTATTGCTTTGTTTTTCACCACCTACTCTCTTTTTAGAGGTTGCGTTTTTGTTAACCGTTCCCGCCTCTCGGGGCGCTTGGTTTAGCGTCTCCTGTGAAACAGCAAGTAGGCGGATAGAGGCCGCAGGTAACAGCCGCACGGCTTGGCCAGCATTTCGAATTTCTAATATATCCTGGTTGCAGTGCATTAACACGCTTCCCTGCACAGTATCGCCGGTAGCCAGTAGTATAGCGGCTGTCTTAAACTCCCTTACGAAAGTGCGTTGCGCTGTGCCCGACACACTTGTTAATAGACATAGCGTAGCAACAATTGTCAGTTTGCACCAAAGGGGCATGAATAAATCCATTCTTTTCATGTAAGTAATATAATGCTGAAAGTTCAATAGTGCCCCACTGCAAGAACTAGTTGTCAGGTATTGAACGAACCTCTACAGTTACAAAAGTTGTTTGGGCTTGCATCTCGGCGGCATTTACCGAAGCGAGACGGAAGTTTCGTTGTCACCTCAAACTCCGGCTTTTCCTATAGCTTCGCGCCATGGCCATCCTTGAACTCGACAATCTTTCTAAAGCTTACGGTAGCACCACTGCCCTCCGCAACCTCACGCTAAGCGTGGAGGCGGGGAGCGTGTACGGGCTACTCGGACCCAATGGCAGCGGCAAAACCACTACCCTCGGCATTGCCTTAGGCGTACTGCGGGCTTCGGGCGGCAGTGTGCGTTGGTTCGGGCAAGAGCCGTCGGCTAGCAACCGCCGCCGCGTAGGCGCGCTACTCGAAACGCCCAACTTCTTTCCCTATCTCTCGGCCCGCCAAAACTTACTGCTCGCTGCTGACGTCAAGCGCGCCGACCCCAGCACTGTTGATCGAGCCTTGGATATGACGGGCCTGGGTACTCGTCAGCATGACGCGTTCAAGGGGTTTTCCTTGGGCATGAAGCAACGCCTGGCCCTCGCGTCTACTCTGCTAGGCAACCCTGAAGTGCTGGTGCTCGACGAGCCAACCAATGGCCTCGATCCGCAAGGCATTGCCGAAGTGCGCGACCTAGTCACGCGCTTGGCCGCCGACGGCAAAACCATCATCATTGCCAGTCACCTGCTCGACGAAATCGAGAAAGTATGTACCCATGTGGCCGTGCTCCAACGCGGCGACTTACGCGCCGCTGGCCCTGTGCACAGCATCCTCGCCACCGCCGACCGGGTGGTGCTACGCCCCGCCCCCGACACTCTCGTTGCTACTTTCCAGCAAGCTTTGGCAACGCTGCCCTGGGTGTCGGATGTGCGGCTCGAAGCGGCCGGAGCCTTCAGCGCCGCTCTAGCAACAGGCCAGGGGCCCGCCGACCTCAACCGTGCTTTATTCGCGCAAGGCATTGCGTTGGCCGGCTTGGAAGTGCGCCACCGCAGCCTGGAAGCGCAGTTCTTGGAGCTAACTAAGTAACTAACTATTAGCTAGCTGCATGGCCAGCTAGTTGGCGGCACTGTCAGCCAGTCGAACAAGCCGCCCTCAACGGTGCAGGTATTTACCAACTCAACAATTCCCTTCGTATGTTCCGCGCTGAGCTCCGTAAAATCCTGCCTTATCGTACCGTCTGGATAATTCTAGCGCTTTTTCTGGTGCTACTGGCGCTGTTTGTGTCGGCGGGGGGCAGCGTGGTGCTGAACGGGCAGCAGATTGGTGCTACGCTATATACCTTTCCGGGGCTGTGGCAGAAACTGGCGTATGTGGCTAGTTACTTTAATTTGCTGCTGGGTATTTTGCTGATTATCCTGGTAACCGACGAGTTCCAGTTTCGCACGTTTCGCCAACAAGTAATTGATGGCGTTTCGGTGGCCGAACTACTGCAAAGCAAGTTGCTGATATCGGGCTTGTTGGCGGTTTTTGGCATGCTGGCGGTGCTCGTACTTGGCTTGTATTTTGGTTTGACGCGAGCCGCCGATACGGCCAACCAAGCCACGGTGGGCATCACGGCCGTGGCCTTGTACGGCGTGCAGATACTAGGAATGTTGTCGTTGGCGGCGCTGCTGGCGGTGCTGGTCCGCCGTAGTGGTCCAAGTATTCTGCTGTTCCTGCTTTACGCTTGGGTGGCTGAGCCCCTGCTGCGCTTTTCCTTGCCCGATACGCTGGATCGTTACCTTCCCGCGAAAGTGTTCAACAGCCTCACGCCCATGCCCGGCCAAGAAGTGCTCGACACTATGACCGGTCCCTCCGCGGCGCTGCTGCCCACTCAAGCCTTGCCATTAGCGCTGGCGTATACGGCGCTATTTTGGGGTTTGAGTTACCTGCTGATGCGTAGTCGGGATTTATAGTCCTTCTTCTTTTTACAAAGGCTCAGTAGTGCGTAACGCACTATCAATCAATCCGAATGTGCTACTGCGCAGGATATAACGTTGGCATAAACCAATATAATATATAAGTATTTTAATTAATTGATATTTATAGCTTTTACGCTTTTAGTACCAATTTATATAAACCGTAAATATTAATAGCATACTTTTATAACTATTTGGCTGCTAGCTCGTCACTTAAGCAATTGCATTCTGCACTGTAAAGTTTTTCAGGCTGTAGGTGTACTCTTAGCTGTCATCACTAAGGGTAAATGCGTTTTCATGCTATCCTACCCTTGTACAAGAAGGCTTTGCAGGTTGCTTTATCTCTTCCCTCACACCAAAACCTGTTGCTATGAAACAAAACTTTTCCGCGAATCTTACCCCAAGTCCTCCTTCTTTTCAATGTTACAAGGCACTGTTTGCTTTGTCGCTGTTGCTGCTGAGTTTCTCAGGCGCACTTCAGGCGCAAGTCAAAATTATGCCTTTCGGCGATTCGGTGACGCAGGGCGATGCGCAACACAACAGCTACCGCCGTCCCCTCTGGATTAAGCTGCAAAACGGCGGCTACTACGTTGATTTTGTGGGCAGCCAGAACAGCAATTTTGCCGGACCACCACGAAACACTGATTTCGACCTCAATCATGAAGGACACTGGGGCTGGCGCGCTGATGAGCTGCTGTACTCGGTGACCGATTGGGCCTCCACCTATCACCCTGATATTGTGCTGTTACACGTTGGCACCAACGACATGCTCCAAGGACAGAGCGTGAGCAGCACAGTAGATGAAATCAGCCAGATCATAGATCGGCTGCGAAGCGTAAATCCTAACGTCAAGCTGCTACTAGCCAAACTTATACCTACCACCAGAAGTATCAACGGTACTATCAGCGCGCTGAATGAGGCCTTGGCCGGACTAGCCAGCCAGAAGAATACCACGCAATCGAGTGTGACCCTTGTAGATCAGAATGCCAACTTCGATGCCTACGCCGACACCTATGATGGTGTGCATCCCAACGATGGAGGCGAAGAAAAAGTGGCGGCGGCGTGGTACCATGCCCTTCAGCCCCTGCTAGCCTCTACTCCATCAGTAGTCCTGTTGCCGGCAGTAAATCCAGCGAATACTACGGCTGGTTTAACTTATCAGTATTACGAAGGCAGTTGGCAAGAACTCCCCGATTTCAACAGTTTGGTTCCGGCCAAGGAAGGCACCACAAACGAGCCTACGCTGGCGCCCCGTAACCGCGACGAACACTTTGCTTTTCGCTACACCGGCTACATAGACGTGCCCGCCGATGGCGAATACACCTTCTATACGGCCTCCGATGATGGCTCGCAGTTCTTCATTGGCTCGAATCTGGTCGTCGACAACAACGGCCTGCACAGCCTGCACGAACGTTCGGGCACGATTGGCTTACAGCGCGGCAAGCACGCCCTGACTGTCACTTTCTTCGAAAGCATGGGCGGCCAGGAATTTAATGTCAGCTACCAAGGTCCGGGCATCAGCAAAAGAACAATTCCCGCTGCGGCTTTGTACCGGCAGGGCGCTGCGGAAAGCTCTACGGCGGGTTTTTACCGGGCCATCAACCTCAACGGGCCGGCACTACAGCTGGATGGCAATGCCTGGGAAGGCGGTACGGCACCCAATTTCTCGTACTCGGGCAATACCCATGAAAATCAAGGGGTAGACCTAAGCCCAAGCACTGACCCGGACCGGGCGCACATGCTTCGCTCCATGATCTGGGGAAGCGCCGTTTCGCTCACGCTAAGCGCGGTACCCAACGGTAGCTACGACGTGTATCTGTACGTGTGGGAAGACAACCACCCGGAGACCTTCAGCATCGAGTTGGAGAACACCAGAGTTTTAAGTGACCACAACAGCGAGGGCGCGGGCAGGTGGAATAAACTGGGCCCGTGGCGCACCACCATCACCGATGGAACCCTCAACTTAGAGGCGCGCGGCGGGGCCGCGAACCTCTCGGGGCTGGAAGTATGGCGAGTTGGTGCTGACAACGGCTTGCGAGCTGCCCAAACCCTCAGCAGCACCGACAAGCTCAACGTACATCCTAATCCCAGTGCCACGCAGGTATTCCTGACCACCGAGGCCAACGACTGGCGCCAAGCTGTGGTGCGCGACAGTTACGGCCAGGTGCGCCTAACCCAGGCGCGTCAGCCGGTGGATATGGGTTTGAACGTTTCTGCTTTGCCCAACGGCGTGTACATGGTGGAAGTGAAATCCGCTACCGGCCAAGTACTGCGCAGCCGACTGCTGATAGAACACTAAGCCCACAAAGGCCATCCTGAATTTTAGGTGAAAATTCGTTTGATCAGTAGCCAGGAAGTTGCGTAGGCTAGCCTACAAGCCATTTCCACCAACTTATATATCCTCTGATGAGCAACGAGAGCAGCTTACAACGCTTTATTGACGCCCAGGAAACGTCGTACCCTACTGCCCTGGCCGAGATTAAACAGGGCAGAAAACAGAGCCATTGGATGTGGTATATTTTTCCGCAGCTGCAAGGGTTGGGGATGAGTTCCACCTCTCAGTACTACGGGCTGAAAGATGCCGCGGAAGCGGAGCAGTACGCCAAGCACCCATTGCTAAGCCAGCGGCTACTTACCCTCTGTGATGCCTTGCTGGAACTTAAAAGCTCGAATGCCACCACGATTATGGGCAGCCCAGACGATGTTAAGTTGAAATCGTCCATGACGCTCTTTGCCTCCTTGCCCGGCACCAATCCTATATTCCAGCGCGTGTTGGACAAGTTTTTTCAGGGCTCCCAAGACACGAATACACTGCGCCTACTCGGCCGTCAATCCTAAGCACGCAACTTAGTTCGCTTGACTTACTGGCTGCAAAGGCTGGCTTAGGCGCTGCTTTTCAGTTGCACCATACGTCGTCCTGGGTATTCGCAGAATTGCGCTAACGCGTGTTATCGAGGCGAAAAATAAAAAGTGGCGGCTAGTAGAAAGCCGGCTCTGCAACAAAAAAGCCCAGCTATCTAGCTGGGCTTTTTTGTTGGATGATTCTAAGCTCTGAAGGATAGGGCAGTTGCAAACTTACCAGACGATGGTGCCCTTCACTTCCCTTGCAAAAACACCCTGTTTATTTAGCGTCCTCCTTCACCAAGGAGTTAGCATAGTTCACGATGAACGCTAGTTCGCGCGCTATTGTGAAGCTTAGCTGGTTTTGTTTCGCGTATTGCTCTAGTTGTTTGGACTGCCCCCGGAACACGTTCAGCAAATCCTTTTTAGGATTACGAAGCGCAATAACTTCACCGGCAGGGGTCGCCAGAAAGAAGTCGTCCTTCATTTCGGTGTAGGTGCCCATAGGGCGGCCGGCTCCGTACGGGTTTCCGTAGCCGTAACCGCCGTATCCATAGGGTCCGGAGTTGGGCACGGTGCGCTGCATCAGCGACTCACGGCGGAGCAACATGCGGGGCCCGTTGCTGAGCTGCTCGAAAAACGCCGGCGACTTGAAGTCGCTGTAGTCGTTGCCGCGGTTCCAGCGGTAGGTCCGAAACACGCGCACCCGGTTCAAATCCGACTCTTCCGAGCGCCGGGAACTGAAGAGCGGGTTACCGTAGTAGAAACCATTGCGGGCGTCATAAAAGTTATCGTAGTAGCCGGTGCCCCGGCGGCTGTCCCGGTTTTCGCCTTTCACGGCAAAGCTGTTGATGGCCACCGCCGAAAGCGTCGTGACGGTACCATCGGGCTGCGCCATCATAAGCACGTCTTGGTCGCGGCGGAGCGTAATGGGGCCGCGCAGGGTGTCACCATTCGTAAGCAGAATGGTGCTGCCCGCAAATTGCTGGACGAAAGCGGATTGTTGGGCCTGAGTGGTGCTGACCACGGCCAGCAGCCCAACCAAGAAAGTGAAAACGAATGCAAAACGGGGCATACTCATAGTGGAAGAAAGATAACCGAAAAACGCGCGCTAGCCGTAGCAACGGCACCATTTTTCAGGACTAAAGTCGTTCATCTCACTGCCCTAACTCTCTGCGAAGCCCCTGGGTTCACTTGGTGGAACGCAATACCCTTTTATCTCAGTCAGGCTTCAACAGCGGTCCAAGAAACCGCATTCCATGCTTTTCGGCCAATCCTTTTCGCGCTTCCGGCCTTTGATCGGGCATCTGGCTGGCGATGCGGAAGAATTCTTCCATGGTACCAGCCGGCTGGTGCATCACTATGAGCCGGGCCACGCCGGCGCTAGTTTTCACGAAGGCGTGAGGCATAGTACGGGGCACCATAAGCGTATCGCCCGCTTTCAGGCGCATAATTTCTTCGCCTGTCTGGAATTTAAATTCCCCGTCGAGCACGTAAAACCATTCGTCGCAGTCGGTGTGCAGATGCAGTTGCGGCCCCAGGTTGCCCCGCCGAAGCGTATCGAAGACCACGCAGCGCCCCTCCGTATCCTTGCCCGATACTTTCACGGTGAACGTGGCGTCCAGAAACTCGAACGGCTGATTGGAGCGGTCGGTGCCGGTCCTGACCAGCACGCTTTTCCTAGGTTCCTCGCTCGGCGTCAAACTATTTGAAATCCCAGCGAAAGGCGAGTCGACATATGCCAAACTCGGAGCTGCCAACGAAAGCTGAAGAAAGGAACGGCGTTGCATAAGCGCTAAGCATAAGTAGTGAAAATCTAATATACACCCTAACGACTTGACTAATAGCGGGATCACCTTTATATGTGATGCCAGTGAACAACCACTTCCCAAGCAAACAACAAAGCAAAACACCCCACCCGGATTCGGATGAGGTGTTGTCATGCTACAATAGCTCTCGGAACAGATCTTTACACTACACCCAAAGCGGGGTCCGGATTGACGTGCGAGGCGTGAGTTTGGTTTAGAATCGTATGGCCAAGCTTATCACGTTTGGTGGTGAGGTAGCTCTGATTGTGCTCATTGGGCTCGATTTCAATGGCCACTGCTTCCACAATTTCAAGTCCGTAACCAACCAGCCCCGTACGCTTGCGCGGATTATTGGACAGTAACCGCATTTTGCTGATGCCCAAGTCGCGCAAAATCTGCGCCCCTACCCCATAGTCCCGCTCATCGACGCCAAAACCAAGTTCCACGTTGGCTTCCACCGTGTCGCGGCCTTGCTCTTGGAGCTTGTAGGCCCGCAACTTATTGAGCAGCCCAATGCCGCGGCCTTCCTGGTTCATATACACAATTACGCCCCGGCCTTCGCGTTCGATTTGTTCCATGGCTTTGTGCAACTGCGGACCACAATCGCAGCGGCAGCTCCCGAAAATATCGCCCGTTACGCACGAGCTGTGCACGCGGACCAGCACCGGCTCGGGCGTGGAAATGTCGCCTTTCACCAACGCCAGATGTTGGGCGCCGTTGGAGCTTTGGGTGAAGGAATACAAGTCGAAGTCGCCCCACTGGGTGGGCATCCGCACAGAAATATCCCGCGAGATGAGGCTTTCCTTAGCGAGACGGTATTTGATCAGGTCCTGCACCGAAATCAGCTTCAGATTCCACTTGGTGGCAACGGCACGCAACTCGGGCAGCCGGGCCATTTCGCCGTCTTCACGCAGTATCTCAACCAATACCCCGGCTGGCTCGAAGCCAGCCAAGCGGGCCAAATCCACCGCCGCTTCGGTGTGCCCAGCCCGGCGCAGCACTCCTTCTTTACGAGCTTTCAAAGGGAAAATATGACCGGGCTTGCCAAGCTCTTCGGGCTTGGTTTCGGGGTCGATGAGGGCCAAGATGGTCTTGGAGCGGTCGGAAGCCGAAATGCCAGTGGTAACGCCGTTCTTCAGTAGGTCGATGCTGACGGTAAAGGGGGTGGCGTGCAGGGCGGTGTTGCGGCCGACCATCAGCTCCAATCCTAACTCTTCGCAACGGTCTTCGATCAGCGGGGCGCAGACGAGGCCCCGGCCGTGGGTGGCCATAAAATTGATGATTTCGGGCGTGGCACAACGGGCCGCGCAAATAAAGTCGCCTTCATTTTCACGGTCTTCGTCGTCTACTACCACTACTACCTTGCCCGCCCGGATATCGGCAATGGCGTCTTCTATGGAATCAAGCATGGAAAGCTGATTATACGCTGATATAAAAGGATTTCGCGGAGTGTACGTATGACAACCCAGCCGCGAAGCTGAAGAACAACCACTAACAGCGGTGCGAAGTTACAATAGCCGAAATTGTGAAGAAGGGAAATGCTTAGTTGTGAGCCCGGGAAAGGCGAGATTGGTGTTCTACTTGAACCACTTGCTTGGCCAGAACGTCAACCTCACCTTTCCCGGGCTCACGCTTTCGGTGCTTACTCTTTCGCTAACTCAGTGGCTCGTTGCTGGGCGGCTTTTATGCCATCAACCAGCGTATCAGCGAGGTTGCCGGCGCGGAAGGCGCGCAGGGCGGCTTCGGTGGTGCCGCCTTTCGAGGCCACGTTGGCAATTAGTTGGTCGAGGCTTTGGTCGGAATTGTTGAGCAGGTGGAAAGCGCCCAGCATGGTCTGCTTCACTAGTAAACCAGCCACCGATTCGGAAAAGCCTAGCTCCTGCCCGGCGCGCATCATGGCTTGCACAATGTAGTAGAAGTAGGCGGGTCCGCTGCCGCTCACGGCCGTCACGGCGTCGAGCAAACTCTCGTCCTCCAGAAAAATCGAGCGGCCGGTGGCGTTCAGCAAGTTTTCAACTTGGTGCAAGCGGGTGCGCTCCACTTCCGGCGCCGCCGAAAACCCTGTAATGCCCATGCCTAACAACGCGGGCGTATTGGGCATGGCCCGCAATACCTGCCGATGATTGAGTTCGCGCTGCAACCGCGTAATGGGAATCCCCGCCATGATAGATACCACAATTTGCTGGGGTTGCAGCACGCTCCGCAAACCGTCGGCGGCCCGCCCGAAATCCTGCGGCTTCACGGCGACCAGCACCACATCGTAGTCGCCGACGGCGGCGGAAACTAGCCCCGTTGGCAACCCTGGCTGGCTGACGCTGAGGCGCTGGCAGTGCGCATCGTCGCGGCCCAGGAGCAGCATATCGGTGCGGGCTACAAGGTTGTATTGCAAAAATGCCTTGGCAAACGCCTGCCCCATGTTACCGCAGCCCAGAATGGCAATGCGCAGATTGTTGTTCATTTCAAGCAAAAGTAGTTGATTCGCAAACCCCTCTTTGTCGAGCTTCTCTGGTCTCCAATGCCAGGCGATACAAGCGTGGCGGCCTCAATGATAAGACGAAACGAGCAGTCTATTACGCAAAAGTGCCCATAACTCACGGGGAGCTATGGGCACGAAGCTAAGTTTGGTAGTGAATCAGGAGTACTCCGGGCAATGCTGTGCTTGCTTACTTGTTCAGACTGAACTGAGCTTCAAGCAAATTGGAAAGTACCGGAATCCGGACGAACATGAGCGTAACCAGCAGCAGGCAGAACAGCACCACATACGTCATAAACCACTTGCGCGTGTAGAGCTTTTCGGAACCTTGCACGGGCGAGTTTTCCAGCAACCCAATCTTCAAATACCAAGCGAAAAGCAGTGCGAAGAAGGGAAAGCTTAGCAGCAACTCAATGCGGTTTTTAATTAGGAAGATGCCCAGGAAAAACGCCGACGTCAGGGCGTAGAAGAACATGGAAATCAGCAGGCTGTTCTCGGTGTAGAACTGGAAAGAACGACGGTAGAGGCCGGCCAATTCTGGATTCTTGATCAGGCGATACTCAGCGAAGCGCTTGGTAGCCATCAGGTACGCCCCACCCATCCAGTAGGCGATAATGATACTGGAAGGCGGCAGGCTGTGGAAAAAAGAGGAGGCGTTGAACGTTGCTGCGGTAAGGGCAGGCGCCACTATAAACCAGCCGAGCATAAAGCGGATAGGGTTGTTGACCGACTCCGACAGCACATCCAAGTACACCCGCTCTTTGGTACGGAAAGGGCGCACGTTATAAAACACGCCCATCACCAGCAGGAAGATGGAAATCAACAGGAACTGGATGTTGATTTGGTAGGCTAAGAAGAACCCAACGGCTGCCAAGAGGAACCATTCGGTATACACCAGCACTGGGTTAACTACCCGCACCACGGAGGTACGCTGCTTCTTCAGCGGGTGGAACTTGTCGAATTCAGCATCGAGATACTCGTTGATAACGTAGTTGGCCGAGGCAACCAAGCAGGTGCTGATCAGGCCGATAACAAGCTTAACAAAGAGAGCGGTATCGAGTGGAACCCGGTAGATGATGAGGGCGAAGAGTACGCCCGGCATCATAAACACGTTTTTAACCCAGTTGTCGGGCCGGGCAATGGCAATGTAGTCAGCTATACCAGCTGGCACCCGAGTCACGAGACTGTCGTCAGTTGGTATGACCTCAGGCGAGGCAGAAATAGATGCTTTATCCATGAGTAGGGGTCGTTAAGATGGCGGCGAGTTGTTGTTCTAGTTGTGTGTAAAACGTGAATTGGTCGAAGGGCTGCTTGTCGACAATCAGATAAGGCATACCGGCGCGCTCAGCGCAAACGCCGTCGAGTTCGGGTCGGTCACCAATAAAAAGGCATTCGGAAGGCGAAATGCCTAGCTCGGCCGTGAGGTAAAGTAAACCCTGGGGGGCGGGCTTGAGGTGATTGATGTGCGGATCAGTAGAGCTGACGATGATATCAGCAGCCAAGTTCATAGCGGTAAGCTTGTCCTGAGCGGGGTAGTCGGAATAAATCCCAATGGTGATGCCACGCTGGCGTAGGGCTGCAAAAAAAGATTGAGTGCCGGGGTATACGCATTTTGCCAGATATTGGTTGGGATGCTGAAACATCCAGTAGTCAACCACTTTCCTAACCTTTTCGAGTGGGAAACCGCCTCCATCGGCGCACCAGGCGTACTGGGCATTTTCCAGATCGGGTATCGCCATACCAGGGCGCTTTTCCCGCTCCACCCGAAACCGTTGCAGAATCCGCATTTCTTGCAGCCGCCAAGGGCGCAACGCGTAATACCCGAGCAGGTCTACGAGCATTTTAGAGCGAAGCCGTGACTGAGTGTAGAGGGTACCGTCCACATCAAAAATCACTGCCTTTACTCTGTCCCAATCAACTTGTTTCGAATATGTCATTATTTGGATGTAAAACTATTGCAGGGATATAGTGAAAAGACATGTGATTTGAATTATTCACATGTAGAATATGATTACCTGCATTAAGCTTTAAATTATACTTTTTCAAAATTATGCCATATAAAGCATTAATCCAAATTGATGTGAAAATATTATAATGGCGTA
Organism: uncultured Hymenobacter sp.; assembly: GCF_964242765.1. Taxonomy (NCBI): domain Bacteria; kingdom Pseudomonadati; phylum Bacteroidota; class Cytophagia; order Cytophagales; family Hymenobacteraceae; genus Hymenobacter; species uncultured Hymenobacter sp. The sequence goes on along the minus strand of NZ_CAXTBM010000018.1, from coordinate 31,425 downwards.
CAGCAATACAAACGATTGTTATGCGTCTAAACCCATTTTTACCTAGTTATAAGGAACCAAAAAGCAGCTTACTACTAGTGCCTTCCAGCCATTCTTTTAACTGAAAATCAACTTGGTAGCTAAGCTAACCTTGGTGCTGCGCTATTTTCTATTTTGGGCTGTGCGAATAACTTTCTTTCCTCTGTAAACGCCTGCCACTAAGTGATAGGCAAGCACCAGCACATACATATTAAACGCTTCCCTCCTTCTAACTCCTTAGCGAAAACTTAACCGAGTGAACAGCGTGCTATCCGCTAGCCTTTACGCCCTCAAACAACGATTCGAGCTGATTGGCGGACACTTCCCAGTTGTAGTGCTCTTGCACAAAGGTGCGGCCTTGCCTTGCTAAGCGAGCGGCTAGTTCCGTGTTCGTGAGCAGGGAGCTAATGCCGTCGGCTAGCTCGGCAGCTGATTCCCCGACTAACAGGTCCTGACCAGGACGACCGTGCAAGGCATTGTTAGCTAGTGGCGTGGTAACGGAGGGCAGTTCCATCGCCATAGCTTCAAGCAGCTTGTTTTGCAAACCCGTCCCGACGCGCATGGGCGCCACAAACACGCGGGCGGCAGCATAGGCGTCCCGAATATCGTCGATCCAGCCACTAACCGTAACTGCCTCCGAAGCCAAAGCCAACACCCGCGGAGCCGGTGTGGTGCCCGCAATGAGCAGCCGCGCGGCAGGGTGCGTGCGCCGCACCAAAGGCAGAATTTCAAGGGCCAAAAACTCGACGGCATCCACATTAGGGTGGTAGCTCATATTACCGCAGAACAGGATATCGTACGTTTTGGGAACGGCCCGGGGCTTGAAGAAATCGGTGTCGATGCCGTTGCGTACGATGCGAATTTCCTCGCGCCGGGGGTGTTCGATGAGTTGCCGGTCTTGTTCGGAGATGATGATGTGCGACTGAAACCAATCGAAGGCCGCTGCTTCGTACGCCAGTAGACTCCGGCCTTCATGGCCATACACCTTGCTTTGAGCCCACGAACTCTGGTCGGCGCGGCGCAGCATTCCGGTCGAGAAGACATCCATATAATCGAGCGTCATGGGCAAGCGGCCGGCGTAGGTGCGCACGTAATGCGCCATCCGGATAAGCTGGCAGTATACGTGCTGGGGTTGAAACTCACGAATCAGCGCATCGAGGCGGCGCTGTACGCGGGTATCGTAGAAATAGCCTACCTGCAAGGGCAGTCCTTGTAGGAGGGCCTGCGCCATGTTGCGCGCTATGCCCGGCCGCCGTAGGCGCTGCACGTGCAGGCCACCCACGCACAGGGGCCGCACGGCCGCGTAAGCAGCCGCGGAAACCTCCTCATCGGAAAGGCAGAACAGGCAGATTTCGTGGTGACGGGCCAGGTACCGGAGCTGATGGTAGGCCCGCAACTTGTCGCCTTTGTCGAGGGGAAATGGAAAGCGGGACAGTAGAACAAGGAGCTTCATGTGCGGCAAACTTACGCCGTTTCAACCCGGCGCTCCCGCACCACGCTGTATAAGTCCAGAAAACGCTCCACCACCCGGCGGTTATCGTAGAGGCGCACTATGGTGCGGGTGGCTTCGCGCCCGATAAGGTTGGCGGGCAGTTGGCCGTGGTAGTAGCGCCCAATGGCTTCCACCCACGCCGCCGGCGTGTCGCGCAGCACAATGTCGTGGCCGTCGCGGACGTGGATGCCTTCGGCGCCCAACGTGGTACTCAAGATGCACTTGCCCAAGGCCATGCCCTCGATGATTTTGATGCGCATGCCGCCCCCACTCAACAATGGCACCAGCATCACCTCGTACTGCTGCATAAATTGCTGCGCCGATTCCACAAAGCCATGTACAACGACATTGGGCAACTGCAATTCCCGGAACCGAGCGGGCATTTCCTTGCCCGCCAGATGCAGCTCCAGCTTCGGGTATTGCGCGTGCACCTGCGGCCAGATTTCGGTGAGAAACCAGTCGAGACCTTCCTGGTTGGGCAGCCAGTTCAAGGTGCCAATCATGAACAAAGTATTCGGTTTGGGCTGGATAGCAGCATCTAGTTGAAACCGCTCCAGATGCACCCCGGCCGGCACAAACACTACGGGTTCCTGGCAGCCCAACTTCCGCAAACGCTGCTGGTCGGGCTCGGTAATGGCCGCGACGGCGTCGAAGCGCGGTAGGTAGTGCTGCTCGAACTGCTGCATGCGGCCGGCCAAATGACGCAGATATAATCTTTTGAGTGGATTTCGCTCGCGCCGAGCCAGCATCTGCCAAATGGTGTACTCCACGTTGTGAGCCCGCACTACCACCGGCACGCCGGGCGCTACGCGCCGCACCACTTCCTCGTACCAGGCCACAAACGTACCTTCTAGCTGAACCACATCCACTGCCTGCGCGCGCAAAATCTCGGTAAGCTGCTCGGCGGCTTCCGCGCTTACAAACCGCTCCACGTTGTATGGGAGCCGGCTCGCCACCAAGTTGCGCAGCGCCCTAACCGGCGACAGGCGCGTGTCTACGTCCACCGTCACGAGGCGCATATTGGGGCCAAGATGGGCCAGCGCATCGGCGGGTTGGTGGTGCTTAGGCGTGTTCAGGGCCAGTACCGTAACGCGGTGCCCGGCCCGGATGAGGCCCGCAGCCACGTCGTACATAGCAATGGCGCCCCCATCGGTGGGTGGATACGGGACGCGCGGACAAACTTGCAGAATATGCACGTTGCAGTAGATGGGTTGGGTTGGCAAAGCTACAAAGAACGGGCAGGCGGCAAAGTCAACCGTAGCGCTGGCTACAGTTTGCCGCACTACATAGTGCCATAGTGCCGCTGACGGATAACGGATACCTAAGCCGCTACGCGGCTACCCCCGAACTTAGGCAGCTTGGCTTCTGGCTTTTGCTTACCGCCTATGCTCGAAACAGCTTGACTAGCGCGTTTATCTGCTCATCGGTGCCCAAGAACAAGAGCACGTCGCCGGGTACGGGCACGGTGTCGGCGCTGGGGCTCACTTGCAGCTCGCCGTCGTGGTGCTTGAGGCCGATGACGGTGGCCCCGGTGCGGGAACGGATATCTAGCTCCCGAATGCTGCGGGCGCGCCACTCGTAGCGCAGCTCTTCGGGGCGCATTTCTTCGAGCCGGAGCTTGTGGGGGCCCAGCCCGGAAATCATATCCAGGAACCGGATTACTTCGGGGCGCATCACTAGGTTGGCCATGTGCGAGCCGCCTATTTCGTCGGGCATCACCACCGAATCGGCACCGGCGCGCAGCAGCTTGTGCTCACTGGTTTTGAGGCTGGCGCGGGCAATGATTTTGATGGTGGGATTTAGCTCGCGGGCCGTGAGGGCCACAAACACGTTGTCGGCATCTTTGGGCAGGGCGGTGATGAGGGCGCGGGCCCGCGACACACCCGCGGCCCGCAGGGTGTCGTCGGCAGTAGCATCACCGAACACGGCCAGAATAGTGCCCCCATTGGATTCGCCGGCTGCTTTCAGCAGTGTCTCGTCTTGCTCGACTATAACCACCTGGGCCCCGCTGGCCCGCAATTCGTGGTAGGCTTTGCTGCCGTTGCGCCCAAAGCCGCACACAATTACGTGGTCTTTGAAGCCGCGAATTTCCTGGTCGTTCCGAAGCATATTGAACATGTTGCGCAGCTCGCCATCAAAAATGTAGGTGGTCAGCACCGACAAGAGATAGGCAACAACGAGCAGATTAAAGAAAATGTAAAGCGAAACAAACAGCCGCCCCTGCGCCGACAAGGGATGTAACTCCCCAAAGCCGACCGTGGAAACGGTAATCATGGTCATGTAAAAAGCATCAGCCAAGCTGAACCCCTCAATGACCATGAACCCGGCAATACCGGTCCCAAAGCTGCCGATGGTCAGCAGCACCGCCAGCAAAAATCGGCTTAGGTTAAGACGCTTCCACATGCTTCAATTAAAAATTATGAATTAAGAATTAACAATTGACCTTTCTATTTAGAATCGGCGTGGTTGCCAGCAGGCTATGTGTAGGCTTACTTAGAAATGCAGGTTCACTTGACAAGCCAATTCTTAATTCTTAATTTTTAATTGAATCAGGCTCCGCGGGAAAGCACGGTGCCAAGTAGCTTGGCTAGCTCGTTGTCCATTTGCTTGAGGGCCCGGATAGTTTGCAGGTGCTCCATCATGGTAGCATCATCGAGCGGGTGACGCAAGGCTTCGAGGCGGGCGGACAACTCCCGCTCCACGTTCACTTTGTTGAGGCGCAAAATGGCGTTGTCGCAGGCAATTTGCAGCAAATCCAGCTCGCGGGGCACATGAATCTGGTGGGTGGTCCAGTTGGGGCTTAGCTCGTACCGCTCGGTGGCCAGCTCGGCAATCAGCGCCCGGATATCGGAGCGGCTGTGCTGGATCAGGGTGCGGATTTCCGGCCAGCGGCCCTGGGTTAGCTCCTCACGGCACAGGTGCAGCAGGTCGGCGTAGACTGGCGTTTTGAAAGGCGTGTCGTCGAGCTGCCCGAACAGGTACTGCGCCACGCTGACCTCCGGGGCCAGCGGCTGCGCCGAGTAGAGCAGCAGCAGGCGCACCACTTCCCGCTCGCACTGCTCCTGCACGTCGGGTATGGGCTCTAGTTCCTCACGCGGCGCGACGCTGACGGCGCCGTTGCCTTGCAAATCCTCAGGGGAGGCACCGTACATCAACGCCTCGGCTTCCTCCTCCGGACTTAGAGCTGTTTTTCGTTGTTCGTTGCTCGTTGTTCGGGCCGTGCTTGCAGCGGGGCTGCTGCCATTGCTGGTCGGGGCCGCGGGTTTCGGGCTGGCTTGCCGGGCAATTTTGTTGTACTCGGTGATAAGGACTTGCTCGTCGATGCCGAAGGTCTGCGAGGTTTGCTGCAAAAACACCTGCCGCTTGATCGGGTCCGGCACTTTGGCAATGCTTTGCAGCACCTCCCGAATGGCTTCGGCTTTCTTCACCGGGTCTTGGGCCGCTTCGCGGGAAACGAGGTCGGTTTTGAACTGGATAAAGTCTTGGCTGGCCTGGTCGAGGTGCTCCTTGAACTTCTGGTCGCCTACTTTGCGGATGTAGCTGTCGGGGTCGTCGCCGTCGGGGAACAGCACGACGCGCACGTTCAGGCCACCTTCGAGCAGCATGTCAATCCCGCGCAACGAGGCCCGGATACCAGCCGCGTCGCCGTCGTAGAGCACCGTTACGTTGTCGGTGTAGCGCTTGATGAGGCGGATTTGGCCGTCAGTGAGCGAGGTACCCGACGAGGCCACCACATTTTTGATGCCGCCCTGGTGCAAGCTCAGCACGTCGAGGTAGCCTTCCACCAAGTAGCACAGCTCCTCGGTCCGGATAGCCTGCCGGGCGTGGTAAAGCCCATAAAGCACATCGGACTTATGATATATCTCAGACTCCGGTGAGTTCAGGTACTTGGCCGTCTTGTCGTTGGGCTTAAGCGTGCGCGCCCCAAACCCAATCACGCGCCCCGACACGTTGTGAATCGGGAACATGACGCGGCCCCGGAAACGGTCGTAGCGGCGGCCGGTATCCTGGCCCTGGTCGTCTTCGCGCCGCACTACGAGGCCGGTTTTTTCCAAGTACTTCTGTTCGAAGCCCGCAGCCGTGGCCGACTTCAGCAAATCGTCCCACTGGTCGAGGGAGTAGCCTAGCTCAAAGGTGGCAATGGTGGTTTGATTGAGGCCGCGCTGGCGCAGGTAACTCCCGCCGATGCTCTGGCCTTCGTCGCTTTTTTGCAGCAGCTTGTGGTAGTGGTCCTTGGCCCAGTTGGACACGATGAACTGCGAGTCCTTTTCGTTTTGGGCGAGCTGCTGCTCGGGCGTTTTTTCCTCTTCCTCGACCTCGATGCCGTACTTCTTGGCCAGGTACTTCAGGGCCTCCACGTAGCTGGTGCCCTCGATGTCCATGATGAACTGCACCACCCCGCCCGCTTTGCCGCACCCGAAGCACTTGTAGAGTCCCTTGGCTGGCGCCACCGAAAAGCTCGGCGACTTTTCGTGATGAAACGGGCAGCAGGCCCACATGTTCTGGCCTTTCCGCTTCAAGCTCACAAAATCACCCACCACCTCCACAATATCGGCGTGGTGAATAATTTGATCGACTAGTTCTTTGGGGATGCGGGCCATACTGGCGGCAAAGGTAGGCAGGATGCAGTGCGAAGTAATGCGCCACCGTGTAGAGACGCGACACTTCGCGTCTCGGCGTCATAACAACTAAAACTGCGCACTCCAAACAACATCAGCACGATTCAAGACGCGAAGTGCCGCGTCTCTACAATTGCAGATACCCTAACTTCTACCCTGTTTCCAGGTTATCTTTGTGCTTCGTATTCGCATTTCCCTTCTCTCGATATGGCTATTACCCAAGAAGACGTCCTGAAGGCCCTCAGCTACGTGGAGGAGCCTGATTTAGGCAAAGACCTCGTAACGCTCAACATGATTGAGGACGTGCACATCGACGGCCGCACCGTGTCGTTTACGGTGGTCCTCACCACGCCAGCTTGCCCACTTAAAGAGCTGATTCACAACGCCTGCGTCCGGGCCATCCACACCATGGTAGACAAAGACGCCGACGTGCAAATCAAGATGACCTCGCGCGTGACCACCATGCGCCAAAACCGCGACATCCTGCCCGGCGTGCGCAATATCATTGCTATTGCCTCGGGCAAAGGCGGCGTGGGCAAAAGCACCGTTACGGCCAACCTGGCCATTGCCTTAGCCAAAACCGGCGCCAAAGTTGGGTTGGTAGACGCCGATATTTCGGGCCCGAGCATGCCGCTGATGTTTGGCGTGGAAGATGCCCGTCCGCACGTATACCGCACTCCCGACGGCCGCAACCTGATTGAGCCCATCGAGGCCTACGGCGTAAAGCTGATGAGCATCGGCTTTCTGGCGCCCGCCGAAAGCGCCATCGTGTGGCGGGGCCCCATGGCATCATCGGCGCTCAAGCAGTTTATCACGGAAGTGGATTGGGGCGAGCTAGACTACCTGCTCCTCGACATGCCCCCCGGCACCTCCGACATTCACCTGACCATGGTGCAAACCGTGCCCGTTACCGGCTCGCTCATCGTGACCACGCCGCAGAAAGTGGCCCTGGCCGATGCTGAGAAAGGCTTGCAGATGTTCCGCCTGCCCCAAATCAACGTGCCGGTGCTCGGCATCGTGGAAAACATGGCGTGGTTCACCCCCGCCGAGCTACCCGAAAACAAGTACTTCATCTTCGGGGAAGGCGGCGGCACGGCCTTAGCTGAAAAGCACCAGGTGCCCCTACTCGGCCAGATTCCGCTGGTGCAAAGCATCCGCGAAAACGGCGACCAAGGCACCCCGGCTATTCTGCAAAGCGGCACTCCCGCCGCTGATGTGTTCGGCCAACTCGCCGAGGAACTGGCCCGGCAAGTGTCTATCCGCAACGCCATAGCTCCTAAAACGAATATTGTAGAAATGAATTCGTAGCGGCCGTAACGCGGAAATCTGTTCCGCGACGAGCAGCGCGTGTATCCCGCGTTGGCGCAAGTGGCGCGGTATCCAGATACTCGCGCTGCTCGTCGCGGAACAGATTTCCGCGTTAGCGGCTTCGGCAACCTTGCTGCATTAAACTTGGTTTACTTTTTACTCGCCAGAAGCCTTACCTTTGCATTACCTCATGGTTGACTTGCATCTATGGAAGCAGGTGAGCTATTAAAATCAGTGATTTATGACGCATTCCGCTGCCGTAGAAGACCATCCACTCCTTTCGCGTATCGAGTTGGCGCTGGACAGCATCCGCCCGTATCTGGCGGCTGATGGCGGCAACGTACGGGTACTGGAAATCACAGAGAATATGGTGTTGCGCCTGGAGTTGCTCGGGGCCTGCGGTACCTGCCCCATGTCGCCGATGACGCTCAAAGCCGGCGTAGAAGAGTCGGTGAAAAAAGCCGTTCCCGAAATTCGGGCTGTAGAAGCCATCAACATCACGCCGATGTCAGAGCAGCCGGCTGGGCAGACTGGTCACCCTGTTTCCCCTGCTCCGGTACCGACCCCGCAGTTTTAAGCTTACTTATTTAATACGGCGCGCCCCGCTCCTACTGGTTTCCGGTAGAAGCGGGGCGTTTTGGTTTTGGAGGGATGAAATGTAAGAGCTTTTGAAAAACATCAGGTTTGACTAACCTATAGAATATAGAAGCAAAATAGCGTTTTGCTGTTGAATGCCTGATATTAAGCCGCAGTGTTATAAACACACTGTTAGCTGATATTAAACAGTTTCTGGAACATCTTCACCTTTACTTGAGTCATTACCATCTAAATAAGAATTTTCTTTCAGTAGTACATAAAGTTCATCCCATAATAGAGGCTGTTTTACAACAGATAAAATTGACTTTGCTTTGAGATATATTTCTTTTGCATTTATTTTATTCCCAAAATAAAATTCTGCTCTAGAAAACATTATAAACGTATCACATAGCTCTCTTAATCTAACACTGTTAGATATATTAATTGTATTATACTCTAGTATGTGTACTACATCTTCAAATATTTTTTCACCCTCTTCATGCCTTCCAGTTTGATATAAAAAACGTGCATATCCACGCATATTGAAAATTAACTCAATACTTTTTGGTGACATTTGTAATGCTTGCAAGAAATATCGATCTGCTCTGTCGTGCATGCCACCAGCAATACAAGCTTGGGCTATTGTAGATAAATCAATATGATCTATATACTTTGGAATATCTTTTATTAAGAATTCAGCTCTTGCGATTAAATAACGCCTACGAGTATTGAAGTTTCTTCTAATATCATAAATTTTATTCGTCAATACTTTCCCTTCCATCTCAATCTTGGCAATAGCAATATTTGTCTCTACAATCTCTTTCATTACTTCGGTTAGTTCCTTCCTAAATGTCCTGAGATTATCTCTTTGTTTATGTAAAATATTTACAAAAAATGTTGTCCCAGATAGCAAAAGCGCTACCGAGCTGAGAGTTATAGTTATTAGGTCTTTCGTTTCTAGTGGCATGTTAGTTTAATTATTAAAATTCAAGCAATCTAATTAGTAGCTAATATTTGTATTGCCGCTACTACTCCCAAAACTGTAGTTGTAACCGGCAATGGGAGATATAGGTTAAGATATAAGGTTCAGTTGGATTTAGCTAACCTTCTGTTGAGTTTGCTCGTCATTTGGCGGGCGGCTTTACCTTTACCGTCTCTACCAGCACCCCGATTCCTATATGTCCAGCCTTAATGACCCCGCGCTCCGCTCCTGGATTGATATTCCGCCCCTCAGTGATTTTCCCATTCAAAACTTGCCGTTTGGCGTGTTTGAAACCGAGGAGCGGGGCCCGCGCCTCGGAGTAGCCATTGGGGAGTACGTGCTGGATTTGTACGCCGTGGCGCAGTTCGGTTTTCTGTCGGATCTGGACTTGGGGCCAAAGATGCCGAAAGTGTTTCGCCGCCGCTCACTCAACCAGTTTATTGCGCTGGGTCGGCCGGCTTGGCGGGCCGTGCGCCAGCGCGTAAGCGAGTTGCTGCGCCACGACAATCCCGCTATTTCTGGTAGTTTGGAAGTGATGCGCGAGTGCCTGGTTCGCCAGAGCGAGGTGAAAATGCTGCGGCCGGTGAAGCCCCATAACTACACCGATTTCTACAGCAGCATCGAGCACGCCACCAACGTGGGCATGATGTTCCGCGACCCGGCCAATGCCTTGCTGCCCAACTGGCGCCACCTGCCCGTCGGCTACCACGGGCGCGCCAGCAGCATTGTGGTGTCGGGCACCAACATTCGCCGGCCCAACGGGCAGCGCAAAGCCCCTGATGCCGCCGCGCCCTCGTTCGGTCCGTCGCAGCAGTTGGATTTCGAGCTGGAAATGGCGTTTGTCGTGGGTCAGGGCACCGCGCTGGGCGACAGTATCCCACTGCAATACGCTGAAGACTACATTTTTGGGCTGGTGCTGTTCAACGACTGGAGCGCGCGCGACATTCAGAGTTGGGAGTACGTGCCGCTCGGGCCGTTTCTGGGCAAGAGCTTCGGCAGCAGCGTATCGCCGTGGGTGGTTACGCTCGATGCGCTGGAGCCGTTCCGCGTGCCCGGCCCGGTGCAGGAACCCGAACCGCTGCTCTACCTGCGCCAGCTCGATGCGCACAACTTAGACATCAACCTGGAAGTCGGTATCCAGCCCGAAGGCAGTTCCGAAACCATCGTTTCCCGCTCGAACTTCCAGCACCTGTACTGGAGCATGGCCCAGCAACTCACCCACCAAAGCAGCAACGGCTGCAACCTCGAAGTCGGCGACTTGTACGCTTCCGGCACCATCAGCGGCCCCACTCCCGACTCGCTCGGCTCGATGCTGGAACTCGCTTGGCGCGGCACCCGCCCCGTCGTCCTGGCCAGCGGGGAAGAGCGCCGCTTCCTGCACGACGGCGACACCGTGACCATGCGCGGCTTCTGCGAAAAGAACGGTATCCGCATCGGTTTCGGGGAGGTGACGGGCACTATTCTGCCGGCCTCGGGAAGCTAAATGGCGGTAGCGCGAAGCCTGCGCTTCGCGCATCGCTGAACAACCGAGAGGAAGCATTCGATTAAGTACTGAGACCTAAGTAATAAGCATTTAGAAGCAAGACAGACAATTGATTTATAGTTTTTTGTGTCTAGTCTCACTACTTACGTCTTACTACTTAATCGTCGTTCAACATCAGCAACGATACGCGAAGCTCAGGCTTCGCGCTACAGCCTCACGAGCTACGCGTTGGTGTACGCCACGTTGAAGCGGCCTTGGCTGTGGCGCACTTTCGAGATAGAGCCGTAGTCGATATCCAGCCGGAAGGCATTGGCCAGCGGCAGCCCTAAACAGTGGCACAGCAAGCTTCGAATAACCACGGAATGGCAGAAAACCAGGGCCACCGGCGGGGCGTCAGGCTGCGCTAGCACGTCGTTGAGGAAGGCTGTGGTGCGGGCTTGCACGTCGAGCAGACTTTCGCCGCCGGGCGCTGGCACCTGCACGTAGTCGGCCCGCCAGGCGTCTAGCTCCGCGGCGGGCAACGTGTTCCAGGGTTGCAGCTCCCATCGGCCAAAGTCGTATTCCCGCAGCCGGTCGTCGAAGTGGATGGGGCCGGGCACCAGGGCTTCGGCCAGGCAGCGGCAACGGGTGAGCGGACTGCTGTAGGTTGCTACCGGACCCGCCGCTAGCACCGGAGCCAGCCGGGTGCGCACGGCGGCCTCGTCTTCCAAGTAGGTGGTGGCGACGGGTACATCGGAGCCGCCGTAGCAAATGCCAGCCGCCGTGGCCACCCGGGTATGCCGAATCAAGTATAACTCCATAGTTGAGAGCAGAAAAACAGGTGTGCCACTACCGCCGCCCCTGGTTGGGTACGCTCAATCAGAGGCCGGTACAACAGTGGCTGGCTACTGGTTGAGCGCCCGAAGGTGGAAGCCGGGCCGAAGGCAGGTTTTGGCCTGAAGGTACTGGAGCAAAGTGGAAAGAGTTCGGGGAGCTTCGCTTCGCGCACCGCCCAAGCTAGCATCAAACACGACATCCTTTATAAGCAAAAAGGGCCGCTGGTATGCACCAACAGCCCTTTTTGCTTGTATGCCTCTCCTACTTCCGGCCGCTGATAATGTCGTCGACTACGCCCGGGTCGAGCAGCGTGGTGGTGTCGCCGAGGTTGGACGTGTCGCCTTCGGCTACTTTGCGCAGGATGCGGCGCATGATTTTGCCGGAACGGGTTTTCGGCAGGCCCGACACAATTTGAATCTTGTCGGGCTTGGCGATTTTGCCGATTTCGGCCACGATGGTTTCAATGATGCTGGCCTCGATGTGCGCCTTGTCGGTTTCCCGGATGCCTTCGCCTTCGTGGCAGATAACGTAGGCGTAGATGCCCTGGCCTTTCACGTCGTGCGGGTAGCCCACCACGGCCGACTCCACCACGCTGGGGTTTTGGTTGATGGCGTTTTCGATTTCGGCGGTACCGAACCGGTGGCCGCTCACGTTTATCACGTCATCGACGCGGCCAATGATGCGGTAGAGGCCTTGCTCGTCGCGGCGGGCGCCGTCGCCGGTGAAGTAGTAGCCGGGGTAGGGCGCGAAGTAGGTTTGGCGGGCGCGCTCATGGTCGCCGTAGGTGGTGCGGATGATGCCGGGCCAGCTGTTCTTGATGGCCAGGTAGCCTTCCTCGCCGTTGCCTTCAATCTCCTTGCCTTCCTGCGAAAGCAGCACCGGCAACACGCCGGGCAGCGGCAAGCCGGCGCGGGCCGGTACGCTCGGCGTGATGCCCGCCAGCGCCGAAATCATGATGCCGCCGGTTTCGGTTTGCCACCAGGTATCCACAATGGGACAGCGCTCCTTGCCCACGTGCTGGTAGTACCAGTACCAGGCTTCCTCGTTGATGGGCTCCCCGACCGAACCCAGCACCCGCAACGAATCCAGCGAGTAGCTCAGCACGTTGTCGAGCGGGGCGGCCATCAAGCTGCGAATAGCGGTAGGCGCCGTGTAAAACACGCTCACTGAGTGCTTGTCGATAACCTCCCAAAAGCGGCCAGGGCTCGGATACGTTGGCACGCCCTCGAACATGAGCGTGGTAGCGCCCGACAGCAGCGGACCGTAAAGCAGGTACGAGTGGCCCGTTACCCACCCGATGTCGGCGGTGCACCAGTAGATGTCGTTTTCTTCCACCTGAAACACGTTGCGAAAGGTGTAATCAATCCAGACCATATAGCCGGCCGTGCTGTGCACCACACCTTTGGGCTTGCCGGTGCTGCCCGAGGTGTAGAGAATGAAGAGCGGATCTTCGGCGTCCATTTCCTCGGCGGGACAGGTTTTAGCCACGTCTTCGGCTTCTTCGTGGTACCACACGTCGCGGCCTTCTTTCATTTGCACGGGCCAGCCTAGGTGCTCGACCACAATCACGCGGCGCACCGAGGGGCAACTTTCCAGGGCCTCGTCCACGACGCGCTTCACCGGAATCTGTTTGGCGCCGCGGTTTAGGCCATCGGCTGTGAGCACCACAGTGGCTTGCGCGTCGTTCACTCGGTCGGCAATGGCGGTGGCGGAGAAGCCAGCAAACACCACGGAATGCACCGCCCCAATGCGGGCGCAGGCCAGCACGGCAATGGCGAGCTGCGGAATCATGGGCATATACAGGCACACCCGGTCGCCTTTCTCGACGCCGTTGTTGTGCAGCACGTTGGCAAACTTGCACACCTCCTGGTGCAGTTCGCGGTAGGTGAGGCGCAGGTGGCGCGTATGGGGGTCGTTGGGCTCGTAGATGATGGCCAGCTTGTTGCCGCGCGTTGCGAGGTGGCGGTCCAGACAGTTTTCGGTGATGTTGAGGCGGGCGCCCCCAAACCACTCGTTTTTGCCAGCGGCCATGTCGGATTCGAGCACCTTGTCCCACTTGCGGCGCCAGGTGAACGGCTCGGCCATCTCCGCCCAAAACTGTTCGGGATTTGCTATGCTGCGGCTATAAGCATCTTGGTACTCTTCAAGGGTCCGGATGCGGGCATGTTTGGTGGGTGAGTCGGGCATGGGAATGGTGAGTTTGTGAAGTGGTGAAGTGGTGAGTTGTGGTTTTGGTGGGGGACCTCACCCCCTAGCCCCCTTTCCTAAAGAGAAGGGGACTAGCTTTCTAGTTTTTCTAAATTAAATCAGGCAAAAGACTAGAATCTAACTCTAGAGTTAGTTCCCCTCTCTTTTATTCCGCGCATCAAGCGACGAAGGGGATTAGGAAGTGAGGTCTGTTTGAGGATGTGGGGCGGCGAGCAGTTCCCGAACTTTTGCCATGAGTTGGCGAGTGCTGAAGGGCTTGGGAATGTAGAGGTCGGCGCCGGCTTCGTAGCCTTTTTGAATGTCGGCATCTTTGGTTTTGGCGGAGAGGAAGATGATTTTGGTGGCGGCCCGATCAGGGCGGGCTTTGATGTGGTGGCAGACCTGATAGCCATCAACATCCGGCATCATAATATCGAGCAACACAATATTTATAGGAGTACGGTCCACGGCTTCGAGGGCCTCGGTGCCATTGCGGGCAATGCTGACGGCGTAGCCATTTTTGCGCATGAGAAATTCGAGCGACATCACAATGTTGGGTTCATCATCCACGATCAATATGTGAGGAGCAGACATGGGTTGGAGTTCTGAGTGCTGAACTGCTTGTTCTAAATTTCTGACTGTCAGTTGTAACCTATGCTTGGGGCGTTGCGGCCGGCATCATACCTCGTGCTGAGCTTCCACCGGCAGCTCCACCGAAAACCGGGCGCCTTGATCGGGCTGGCTTTCCACCCAGATACGGCCGGCGTGCAGCTCCACTATCTTTTTGGTGATGGCTAGGCCAAGGCCTGAGCCTTCGGGCTTGCGCATGGTTTGATTTTTAGCTTGAAAAAACTTGTCGAAGATGAGGGTGTGGAAGGCGGCTTCGATGCCCTTGCCGTTGTCTTGCACCACGAGGCGCAGCGTGGCGGGCATACCGGCCGGCGCCGCGGGCAGTTCGGCGGCCACCCGGATGTAGCCGCTGCCATCGGCCCGGCACGACTTGATGGCATTGCTCAACAGGTTCACGAGTACCTGCATCAGCCGGTCACGGTCGGCGGAGAGTTGGGGCAAACCGGGCGGCACTGCCACATCCAGCTGAATCTGCTTGTCGCGCAGCAGTTGCCCCACCGACTCGATGGCGTCGTTGAGGATTTCCACCGGGTCGAGCGGCTCCCGGTCGAGGGTGGCTTTGCCGGACTCGTACTTCTCTAAGTCCAGCACCAGCGAGATAAGCCGGCTCAGGCGCTCCGACTCCCGCGTGATAGTCAGTAGAAAGCGTTGGCGCTCTTCTTGTTCCAGATCGGGATTATCGGTCAGGATTTCCGACAAGGCCCGGATGCTGGTCAGGGGCGTGCGCAACTCGTGCGTGACGGTGGCCAGAAATTCGTCTTTGTCGTGGTCTAGTTCCTGCAACTGGTCGTAGGCGGCGCGCAGCTCGTCGGTGAGGCGCTGAAGCTGCCGCTGCTGCTTTTGCAACTGGCGGTTCACTTCGAGCAACTGCTGGCTTTCGCGCAGAATACCAACCACGTTGTCGAAGCTGATGTCCTCCACGCCTACCGACGAGGACAGCAGCAGCCGGGCCGAGGCCGGGCCGATGCTGCCAGCCAGCAGCTTCTCGGAATACGCCAGCAGGCGCGGGTCGGCTTGGGGCGGGGTTACTCCGTCGGCGGGGTGCGCATCGGGAAACCGCTCGGCAAAGGCGTGTAGAGCCTGCGAAGCGCGTTTTTTACCTAAGAAGCCGTTCAGCAACGCCCGCACGTCGGGCAGCGGGGCGGCCCCCAGCCAACCGGCCGGCCCTTCAAACACGTTGCGGTAGTGGAACACGCCCACGAAGATGTCGGCCTGCCGCTGCTCGAGCGCCGAAGGGCCCCGCAGCAGCGAAACGCCCACGTAGAAGCCGATGTTGAAAAACCAGCTCCAAAACAGGCCGTGCGAGAGGTAATCGAGTCCTTCTAGATTGAACAGGGCGAAGGGTCGCAGGCTTTGCCAGTTGAAGAGGCCGTTGGAAAGTAGCGTTTCGCTTAGCATGCCAGGTCCCACCATCGTAGGCACCACCAACGTAAAAAACCACACCACAAACCCCGCCAAAATACCCGCCGTGGCCCCTTGCCGGTTACCGCCCTTCCAGTAGAGCCCGCCGAGCACCACCGGCACAAACTGCGCCACCGCCGCAAACGACACCAGCCCGATATTGACCAGCGGCAGCAGATGG
The DNA here is from genome assembly GCF_964242765.1 of uncultured Hymenobacter sp. Classification (NCBI taxonomy): domain Bacteria; kingdom Pseudomonadati; phylum Bacteroidota; class Cytophagia; order Cytophagales; family Hymenobacteraceae; genus Hymenobacter; species uncultured Hymenobacter sp. Next base: position 15,732 of record NZ_CAXTBM010000018.1, on the reverse strand, counting down.
CCAACCTCAATGTAGTAGCCGTACGCCAGCAGCAGCACCAGCACCACCGCCAGCCGGCGGCTGTTCAGGGCCACTTGGCCGAGGTAGGCAAACCAGTTGGGTCCCTCGGTTTGGGTGGCCGGAATGCGCACGAGCAGCGGCATAAGCAGGTGGTTGCTCATCATCACGCTCAAGGCAATGGTTTCCACGATAATCATGGACGAAGCCGCCGACAGCCCCCCGATGTAGATAAACAAGGCCAGCCACGGGTGCCCCGCCTGCATCGGCAAGGCCAGCACAAACGTGTCGGCGTCGAAGCTCGGGCCCGACAGCAGCCGGCCCCCGAAAGCCAGCGGCAGCACAAACAGGTTGATGACGATAAGGTAGAGCGGAAACAGCCACATGGCTTTGCGCAGGTGGTCTTCGTTGACATTCTCGACCACTGACACTTGAAACTGCCGCGGCAGCACCAAAATAGCGGCCATGCTCAGCACGAGCAGCGTAAACCATTGCCCGCTGCTCGTGCCCGCCCCATCGAGCGTGAACAGCCGACTCAACTCGGGCACGGCCGCCGCTTGCGTAAACACATCCTCCACCCCGTCGAAGAGTCCGAACGTCACGAAGGCGCCGGCCGCCAGAAACGCGACCAGCTTCACGAGGCTTTCCAGGGCCACGGCCAGCACCATGCCTTCGTGCCGCTCGGTGGCCTCGATGGAGCGCACCCCAAATATGATGGTAAAGAAAGCCAGCGCCACCGTCGTGTAGAACGCCGAACTGGCCGCCGTGGCTTCTAGCGGCAGTTGCAAAGCAACAGGGCCGCGGGTGATGATGTCGAAAGAGGTGGCAATGGCCTTGATTTGCAGCGAAATGTAGGGCACGATGCCAAGCACGCATACCACCGTAGCCAATGCCCCCAGCGAGGCACTTTTGCCGTAGCGAGCCGAAATGAAATCGGCAATGGACGTGAGGCGCTGCAAGCGGCAAATCCGGATGATTTTGCGCAGCACCAGCCACGCGGCCGGCGCCATCAGGGTGGGCCCCAAGTAGATACCGACAAACTCCAGCCCGAAATTCGCCGCCCGCCCCACCGACCCATAGTAGGTCCAGGCGGTGCAGTACACGGCCATGCTCAGCGCGTACACATACGGGTTGTTTACGAGGCTGCTCCGTGCCGATCCGGCCCGCCGCTCGGCCGCGTACGCCACCCCGAAGAGCAGCGCCAAGTAGCCGAACGAAAAGCCAATAACCAGCAGCTTGGACATGATTTCAATTGAAAATTGTTAATTAAAAAATCAAATTAAAGACCACCATTCCCTGTTCTTTTCGGCATTCCGTGCATACAAGTCGGGGATAAATCTGAGTGCAATTGCTGGGCAGATTTCGCGCGGATTCCTCGTTTTTCTGAAAGACGGGCGGCATTTTCAATTCGTTAATTCTCAATTTTTAACTGACTTCACCAGCCAGGCCGTGAGAACCACCAACGTGAGCCAGGCCAGCAGTACGTAGAGGTAGAGCACGGGCACGCCCCCTACCCGGCCGTCGTGGTTGAAAACGGCCAGCAGCGGAAAATTCAGCAGCACCCCAAACAGCAAGCTCACAAACAACAGCCGCTGCCCGCGGCGCTGCTCGGTTTGCTCTTGCGGAGACATTGGTAGCATAGGATTTCTGTTTTGGGAAGGGCAAAGCCTACGGAAGCTAACAGTTTTGCTGGAAATCAAATTGCCAACACGCAGTACTGCTGTGCCGCCCGCTGACGCAGCCAACCTAACCACCGCGCCGCCCGCAGCAGGACGGTCAGTTGGCCGCGTTGACAAGCCGCGCGCTTCGGTTCCGCCTGGCCTGGACCGCCGTTCGTGACACAAGAAAGTCCGCTGGACCAGGGCCCAACGGACTTTCCAGGAAGGGCTGTGAACACCAGCCAGTTAACCCGCCGGCTTATCGTTGGGGCTATCGAACGTCGCCGGAGCCGTCTTCCATCAAACGCACATTGCGCACGTCTTTCATCAACGCCTGGCCAATAAACCAGCAGAGCAAGGCGATGATAACTGGGTAAAGCAAGCCAGCAAAGCTGCTGTATTCCTTGAGCAGTGTGCCTTCGGGCATAGCGGCGGCGCGCAGCGTAAGCGCCGTAGCAATGAACGGCACAAACCCGCCGAATACGCCGTTGCCGATGTGGTAGGGCAGCGAGAGGGACGTGTAGCGCACTTTGGTTGGAAACAACTCCACCAAGTAAGCGGCAATCGGACCGTAGGCCATCGTCACGAACAGCACCAGGCAGAACACAAGGATGGTCATGGGCACGAGGCTAGGCGAGAGGGCCTTCATGACGGCGGGCACAACTTTGCCGGTGGCATCTACGGTGGCAGCCGTTACTTCCGTGAGCGGGCCGGCAAAGGCTTTGAGGCCGTAGAAAATCGGGATGGTAAACAGCGCCCCACACAGCAGCCCCATCATAATAATTTTCTTGCGCCCAATACGGTCCGAGAGGCTACCGAAATACACGAAGAACGGCGTGGCGAGCAGTAGCGCAATGCAGAGCACCAAGCTGGCATCCACGAGGTCCAGCTTCAGCGAGTTTTGCATAAAGGAATACGCATAAAACTGACCGGTGTACCACACTACTCCCTGGCCCATGGTGGCGCCAAACAGCGAAATAAGTACCAGACGACGGTTTACAGGATTCACGAATGACTCGCGCAGTGGGTTAGTACTCGTCTTGCCCTCCGCCTTGGCTTTGGCAAACAGAGGCGACTCGTGCAGCTTGCGCCGGATGTAATACGAGGCAATAACCAGCGCCCCCGAAAGCAGGAACGGAATACGCCAGCCCCACTCCTTGAAGGCTTCTTCCCCGAGGCTCTTGCGGGTGGCAATAATAACCAGCACGCTCAAAAACAGGCCGGCCGTGGCCGTAATCTGAATAAAGGAGGTGTAGTAGCCGCGCTTGTTGTCGGGGGCGTGCTCGGCCACGTAGGTGGTAGCCCCGCCGTACTCGCCACCCAGCGCCAAGCCTTGCAGCAAACGCAGCAGCGTGACGATGATGGGCGCGGCCACGCCAATTTTGTCGTAGCTCGGAATGAGGCCCGTCACGAACGTAGCCCCGCCCATAATGAGCAAGGTGAGCAGAAACGTGTACTTACGGCCAATCATGTCGCCGATGCGGCCGAAGAACACGGCACCAAACGGCCGCACCACAAAGCCGGCCCCAAACACGGCCAACGTGCCCAGAATGGTATCTTCAATCTTGCCCGTCGAGCCAAACAGCACCGGCCCGATGATGGCAGCCAGGGAGCCGAAGATGTAGAAGTCGTACCACTCGATTACGGTGCCCACCGACGAAGCGGTAATTACCTGCCAGATTTTGCTGGTCGGGGTGGTGTTGTTATCGTGGGCTACAGCGTCGTTGGCAGCGCCCGCAAGAGGTGCCGCCCCCGTGTATGCCCCTGAGTCACGATTGGGGAGGTTCTGGTTCATGATGAATGATGGGTGTTTTTGAGAGTAATACAGAATCGTGAGGTGATGAAAGGGGAAGCAGTGAATTTGCCGTTTCCTTGGCAGAGTTTGCGCAGGCAGCACGTCAACGCACTAGTTCACTATCTCACCTCCTACAAGAATACTTGCGTTTGCAGCGTGATTTCCGGGCGGTATTTCACGTTGTTGATCAAGGCGCCGTTCGGAACCCCTCCTTGGTCGCTGAAGTCGGGGCGGGCGCGGTAGTTGAGCGTGACTTTGGCATTGTGGCCATCGAGCAGCACATTCACGCCGGCATCGTACACGTTCACGCCGGCTCTTTCGCCGTTGCTCTTGCGCAAGCCCTCGTAGCTGCTGTGCAAATAGGCGATGTAGGGCTGCAACCGCACTTTTGGGCCCAGCGTGTTCTGGGGCAGCAGAAACCCGGCGTTCAGGTACTGCGCATTACCCGTGCCCGACTGCGGGTAGGCATTGCCGCGGATAGCGGCCGCGCCGTAGCCGGGGTTTTCGCCGCCCACGTAGCGCACATAGTTCGGTCCGAAATCGTATCTGTAATACACGCCGTAGAAGGTCAGCGCCGTCCGCGAAGCCGTATCCAGGGGCACGTCATAGAATACATCGGCCCCGAAAAGCTTGATGTCGTGCTTGCGGGTGGGCACGGCGGTGTACAAATCCGTACCCGGCGTCAGGGCAGACAGTGTCCGGGCGTCGCTCGTGGGCCGTGAGAACATACCGTCTTGGTTGTACATGAAGCCGGTTCCGATGCTCAGTACGCGCTTGGTGCCTAAGTAAGTACCCTGGTAATAGGGCAACAAGTTGGCTTCGGGCTCCAGAAAGTTATAATTGAAGTAGCCCTGATACACGTGGCTGGTGTTCTGCGGATTGTACTGGGCCACATTGCTGCCCGTATTCACGCCGGCTTCCGTAGTACCCAGGCCCAGCGGGTTGCCGACCTGCGCGCCCCCCACCACATAGTTGGCGTTGGTAGGCAGGTTGGTCAAAAACGGGTCGCTCATCGACACGCGGTAGTCGAACTTGCCAATGCGGCCCTTGGCAAATACCCCGAGGTAGCGGGCAAACTGATCGAGGGCGTCGATAGTGGGGAAGTTGGTGAGCGGGAAGTCCATGGCCAGCATGTTGACGGTGCTGGCGCTGCTCAGGCGCGAAATGCCATTGTAATAGTGCAGGCCCGCCCCCAGGCTGAGGTACTTGTTTACTTTGTACTCGGTCACGGCTTCGTGAATGAAAAACTGGGGCTTTTTGCCGTCCGTCGTGGCGTTTACGCCCCCACTCACGTTGTTTTGGTTGTTGATACCCAGGTGCGTGTACACCAAGAAACGGGGGTTGAGCTGCGCCAGAATCACCAGGCGCGAGCGGCGGATACCAAAGTCCACCTGGCTTTCCTTGGGCTTGTTGGGACCACGCAGGGTGCCGGTATTGTTTTCGTTGTAGCGGGTATAAATTTGCGACCAAAGCAGGAACCGCAGGTATTTCGAGCCGTCGGGCGAGAGGTTGACTTTCATTCCCGGGCCGTAGGGAACCGGTTTAGCAGCCGTCGGCGTGGCGGGCGGCGCCGCCGGGGCGGCGGGCGGGGGTGCTTGGCCGGCAGGTGGGGTTATTACCTGAGCCGAAGCTCCGGCAGCAGTCAACAGCGCACTAAGCGCCAGCGCGTAACGGGCGTTTCGCATAGAAGGGGTGGTGGGAAGGTGTAAGGTGGGAATTGGTTGAGCGCACCCGATGCGCCGTTGCGGCCTTGTTGGGTGCGCTCAACCAAGTAGCAAAACCTTCCGGCAGAAGTCACGCCCTTGCTATATTTCTGCTAACCGCTATAGCCTTACCCCTGCCGAAACCGCTCCCACCGAATCATCATGTACTTGTCGCCTAGTTCGGTTACCACCAACCCGGCCCCTTTCAAGTTGTTGGAATCCTGAAAGAACTCATTCAACTCTTTCTGGTTTAGTATTTTATAGGTCGGGTGATAGTCGGTTTGGCGGGGAGCTTTCATACCGTATTTCTTCACCCAGTTCATCACGCTTACGTGGCTCACCCCTAGCAGCCGTTCTATTTCGCGGTAGCTAACGCCCTCTACATACAGCTGCAAAGCCTTGATAACGTAGTAGGAATTGATTTCTTTGCCGGCCTTGGCCACCGAGTAGTGGTAGCCACAGTTCTTGCACTTATACCGTTGCCGACCACCCACTACCCCACTTTTGGTGGCTTCCTTCGATTCGCATTTCGGACAAGCAAGCTGAGCCATGACAAAGTAAGTGAGGACTTACACTAAAAAACCTATAGCTATTTAGTAAAGATATAGTAAATCAGCAAAGATATAGCACTCTGCCACCTAAAAGTTTAACTCACTGGAAAATAACGCCACACTAAACAGCTTCGGCGAAATCTACACAAACAAAG